>CAKPDJ010000106.1 GCA_934148875.1 uncultured Bacilli bacterium | reverse complement strand
CCAACATTATAAACCATATCAATACAATTAACTTTCATCTTATTTACTATACTAGAAGTATTATCACTAGAACCATCATTAACAACTATAATATCTGCAAAGTCAGCATCCTTTTTTATTTCTTTTAAAACCTTCTCTATATTCTCTTCTTCATTATAGGCAGGTATAACAAACAAAACCTTTTCTTTCTTCATACTAATTTACTCCTTATTACAAGACTAATTATATCATTATAAACTAATCTAAGTCAATAAAACTAAAAAAATAAGCCCTACAATAATAGAACTTATTTAGCTTTTTTAAATTTTAATTGAAATAAATATAAAAGTAAGAATATTGTTCCTAAAATAACAGTAACAAATGAAGGAATAGCATATCTATCAATTATTGCTCCTGTAGCAGTATGAAGTAAAACATGTAGAAAACTAAATCCCAAAAGGATAATGATAAAGTTTAGATTTCTCTTTTGATTTATTTTTGTATTTTTCTTACATCTTAATACTATTGCCACCAAAAAGTTTAATGGAAGTAAAGCAAATAATAATTTAAACAATCCTAAAAATGCTTTCCCTAAAATCAACATTGCATAATTAATTGGTTTAAATGTGTAATTTGTTTGTCGATAACAATTAACTCTCTCTTCCATCTCTGGTAGCATATAAAAAATATTACTTGAACCATAATAATATGGCTTAAATGCTATAGAACTAATTTCACTAGAAAATGATAAATCTACTTTTTTATTAATACTATATCCAATACTATCACTAGTAGAAGTAGAATATATATCAATTATTGCTAAATAATTAGATATATAAGCATCAATAATCGTTAAAGGTTCTTTAAAGAAATATTTAACAATATAAGTAATAGCATCCCCAGTTGATAAATTACCTTCAATATAATCAGACTCAGTTATTTTATTATTATCATAAATATTTATAATAACATAATCTTTATTATTATCAATTAAACTTAATACTTCTTTCTTCTCATTATCAGATAGTTTAATTTCATTAATATAATCAAGATTCTTTATTTCATCACTAGAATTTGTTTTAACAAATCCCAAACCATTTAATAAAGTATATCCAAAAGACACTGTAGGATTCCTATCAGAATTTGGATCATTACCCATCTTTAGAAGAACATAGTTCCATAACTTAATACTTACAAATAAAGTTAATAAACATAATAATATTGAAGATGTCCTACATAAAAATACTTTAAATCCACCCTTTTTAAATAGTGAAATAACATAACTAACTAATAAAGGAAAAAATCCACATGAAATATAAGGTTGTTTTAGAAACCAAGAAAAAACCGTTAAAAATGCAAACCAAAG
This sequence comes from uncultured Bacilli bacterium, assembly GCA_934148875.1. GTDB lineage: Bacteria > Bacillota_I > Bacilli_A > RF39 > UBA660 > Alloscybalousia. The sequence continues at coordinate 299 of CAKPDJ010000106.1, read as the reverse complement.
ACTTATTAAAACAAATTTCTTCTTATCCTTTAAAGGCTCAACATCATACCATATAACAGCATAATAGCATGATATAACCGACAACGTAATAGCCACAAACTCTGTTAAAAGCGAATGATAAAAGCCAAAAATTATTGGATTAAAAATTATCATAGCAAAAGTTAATATCATCAATAACTTTTTTTTCTTAGTATCTATATCCCAATTATTAAAGAAATAGTTTAATATCTTATAAACGAAAAACAACATTACCAAGTAATACATAAAAGTATTCATTAATAAACCTTGACTAGTCTTAC
>CAKPDJ010000105.1 GCA_934148875.1 uncultured Bacilli bacterium | reverse complement strand
ATATTTAATAACATCTTACTTCCTCCTTACTTTGTCTCAATAGTTACTTTATTTACATAACCATTTTCATCATAATCCACAGATATTTCATAATCTTGTAACTGGTAACCATTAAAACTTTTAAGCATACTTTTAATTTCTTTGATTTTATCTGGATCAGTTCCATAAGAAGTACCATCAAATATTACCTCGATTAAATGATCACTTGATTTTTTATTGCTTTTAATTATTTCATCAACCTCAAGGCCAGTAGCAGTTCCACCTTTAGTTCCAGCATAAAATTCATGCAAATTATTAAAACTGTCTTTTTCTCTTTCAAGTTCTTCTTCTTTTCTTTTTTGCTCTAATTCCTCTTGTCTTTTTTTAGCTTCTTCCTCAGCCTGTTTTTGCTTATCTTTAATTTCTTGCTTTTCTTTATTAAACTCCTCTTTTATAGCATCTTTCTTAGCTTTAATCGATGAACCAACTCTATAAGTAAGGGTTCCAAGTGATGCAATAAAAATTATAATTACAATATATAATATAAACTTTCTATCTTTTTTCTTTTCCATTTTAATACTTCTCCTTTTTAATTATATTTATAGTATATCAATTTTATTAATAAAAAACTAGGTTTAAATTTCAAGCCTAGTATTTATTTAAATGATTTATTAAGGTTCAGAAATAATTTGTGAATATTCTATGTTTGCCATAAATCTTTTAGAACCATTTTGAATTTGATTATGCATGTAATTTATTAAAGTAACTCTAGCCATATAATAATCATTAATTTTTCCAATAGCTTTGCTTGTAGTCATTTCTACATTATCCGCTAAATTAATTGTTCCTTGAGTATTTGTAATATCATATGTATTTTGAAGAACATAACACTTGTTATTTGATGCATTATAGTAATCAGCAACCCATCTATTTAAGCCATCACAATCTGCTTCAGAAGTTATTCCATCAACAACTTGTCTATTAGGATCATAACATTTTCCAGTATTACAATTTTCTGAAGTTCTATTATTATCAACTTTATAAAAATCTAATACTAATTCTGCATCTTTTCTAGTTTCCCAAATATATGTGTCACTAGCGGTACATGAGAACATATTATCTAAATAGCCATCACTTGATAATGTATTACCTTTGGCATAGCATTTTTCCTCTTTACCATCTGTTGCCCAAATATTTGCACCAGTACACTCTTCCTTAGAAACATCTATAGTCTCCCTTTTTTCATAACAAGTACCTGAGGTATATTCCATATCATTTTGCGTAATATTTAAATCAATTTTATACTTTCTTGTTGATTCAGCTTCATTTCCAGTTGTAAATGTAATACTTCCAAATGAATTATCACTTAAATCCTCACCAGCAACAGCTTGATCTTTACCAAAATTTTCAGTATTTGCTACTAACTCGATTGGCGTACCAGCATCAATTAAAAATAAATCGCTTGATACATTAGTCGTAACATTAATATTTGAATTACCCTTTCCATCAACTTGACTTGCTAAGTAAGCAAATGTTGCTCCGATTACAACAACTAACATAGTTACTATTGCTATTACTGTAAGAAGAACTACATTGCTTTTTTTTGAACTTTCATCCATTTTTAAAATCTCCCTTCTATTATCAAAATAATCATATAATATTTTTTTACTTTAGTCAATAAATTAAAAATTATTTTTTAAAAATTATACATTTTTTTTACTTT
>CAKPDJ010000104.1 GCA_934148875.1 uncultured Bacilli bacterium | reverse complement strand
TTTCTCCCTAACCTCAGGCCTTACTCTATATATGATATAATAGACTGGACTACGCCTGAAAAAGTAGCGGAGGCAAATGCTTACGGCGAGGCGGAAAAGATAGCTGGAATTATCCATTCGGAAATCAACAGCAATACAGGCATTGAAAACGGACACTACTATATTTGGAAAACACCTGACTATATGCCGAAGCTTGAATCAGCAAAAGAACTTGCAGATGAGGCGCAGAAAATTGACGCAGATGAAAAATCGACTCTTGATGACTACCAAAAAATCCTTGAAAAGCTTAATAATGAACAGAATAATTTAAAGAGCTATAAGGAAGGGCTGATTGACTACAAGCTGACGTACGTATATGATGCTGTAAACAACAGACAAAAGCTTGATAAGCCTGAGATACCGCCGATAAATATTCGCAACGACGGCGATAAGAGTACTGACGCTACTGCATTTAATGTACGCCGCGACTATGTGCTTGCTTCTCCGGTATTAATGAAAGTAGTAAAAGAAGAGCTTGATAAGGTGAACAAATATAATGAGGTAATGGCACAGCTTGCTGAAGTGACGGCGGCAATTTCCGATAAGGCTGATAAAATAGCGAATGGGGTAAAGTTACGCGCAACTGAACTGCCTGCCTTCTTTAACGCATTGTTCAGCGGTGTTATAACATATAAGAGACCGCATACAATTGAATTTGTTGATGTAAATAAATTTGGTATTAAAATGGCTTCTATTGAACTGAGTAAACCTTCCTCTGAGCCGTTTGGTGGTATTGCACCGTTGTATCAGGCGTTTAATACATACTACAACCTTCCGGATGAAACACGCAGCAGTATTCGTGAAAAAGTTAACCAGCGATTGAACGGTGTTGACGAGAATAATATGGAAAAGGACTGGACGGAAGTAATGTCGGCAGCATGCAACAACAGTCCTCTGAATACTATTACTTCCGAGTATATAAACGACACAGTTGGACTTGCAGCACAAGCAGTGCCGGAGTATACAGACATTATGAATTTGTATATAGCATTTATAAGCGCTAAGGGTACATTCAAAAATATGTATGGACTTTAATACTTAAGACTTTAATACTTAAAACAATACAGATTGTCTAAGCTGCTGTCATATGTTGGCGGCAGCTTTGGATAATCGGGAGACGAAAATGAAAACAGCAAATAATCTTGTGCAAGCGCTTTCGGAAAGCTTTGACGATTCACTGAGCAAGCCGACTGATAATATAATAACAGCGCCGATTTTAGTCATATACAGTGGAAAATACTCTGCACAGCATGATGATAATATCATGAATGCGTTTCGGCAAGTATGGTTGAGAGCACGAGCAGATCACATATGCAGAGCAGTCAGAGAAAAACAAAATTTAAAACCTGTTATCGGGGAGAATGAGGATATATTCAAGTATGCAGATACCATGTATCAGTGCGATGAAGCTATCTTTGATGACTTTTCGAAGCTTACAGTGGTTACCATATATGATTCACGCGATTATCTGTCTCCGGAAGATATGATTCATGATTATGAGAGTGATGGTGAATATTTTTCTCGTGAGACTTTTGAAAATAAGAATACTACAGTAGTCAGAATTATTGTGCTCGAAGACTCTAGGGAGAAATCGGAGTTTGAAAAGTACATGCGGAAACATTTATCACAACAGAGCGAAGAAGGAAATTGCAAAGGCACCATTCTTG
>CAKPDJ010000103.1 GCA_934148875.1 uncultured Bacilli bacterium | reverse complement strand
AAATTCTTGTCCTAAGAATACTAGAATTTTACCTGTAGTATCATCAATTAAGAATCCACGTGCATATGTAGCTATTATTGTTCCTTCTACTATATAACTTCCATCTTCAGAATTTAAAACTTCTGCGATTGTTTTTACTTCTGGTTTTGAAGTATCCTTTGGAGAAATAGTAACTTTAATTTCTATTTTTTCACTAGTTCCTTCTAAGAAGGCTCTTATAACAACTTCTCCCTCTTTTAGAGCTGTAAATGTATTATTCTCACATGATAAATATTCATTATCATATTCATATACTACTTTTTCATTGCCCTTTGCATTTTTAATTGTTGGGTTTAAAGTAATCTTTTCATCAACTTTTACTTCGTATTGAACTTTTTCAAAACTTAAAATTGGTTTTTCTTCTATTTGTTCTTTTTTAGGGACAACAATAGTTACTTCTTCAATAACTGAAAGTTCTCCATTTGTTATTTTAATAGTGATTTTTACTGTTACATCTTCATCTTGTCTTGCAACTACACCTTCATTGCTTATTACTTTTTCATTACTTGATGTCCAAGTGACTTCATAGTCTCCTACTTTTTTAGGAAAACTCAAATCTTCAGTCGTTTTAATTGGCACACTTGAAACAACTGTTTCTAACTCTGCTCTCATCTTTTCGTATTTTTTTGCTTCATTGTCACATGAAATGCATACAAAAAGCATTAAGCATGTCATAATTGCAATAATGATTCTTTTTGAAATTTTTTTCATACATAAACTCCTTATATAAATTATAATGCATAAATATTATAGCACTTTTTGAAGAAATAAACAACACAAATTACTAGTAAATCGTTTTTATAAATAAAACACTATGTAAAAAGACATTAAGAGAAATTCCTAATGTCTAATAAAGTAAGTTTATTTGATAATTATTTTATTAATCTTGATCACAAAGCATTAAAATTCCAGAAATTAAACTTACAAATATTAATGTGCAAACTTTAAAACCAGTTGACACACTTTCTTTATTTTTAATACTCTTATAATAATAAACTGTCATAGGGATCATCCAAGCTAATGGTATAATTGAAAATCCACTTATAACTGTAGCAATTATCATAAATACCAATGCTATTGTTTTTAAACTACTGGTTTCTTTACCTTGATCAGTATTTAAATTTTCATTGACATTTTTATAATCCACTGAGTTTCCACATTTAGGACAAATTACAGCATCATCTAAAAGTTCATTTCCACATTTTGTACAAAATTTCATATTTCTTCACCTCATGTAAGTATATTATATTACATTATATATGTATTTGTCAATAAATATAAATTAATCTTTAGCACAAATCATCAAAATGCCAGGAATCATATTTACAAATAGTAGTGTACAAACTTTAAAACCCATGGACACGCTTTCTTCATTCTTTATTTTTTTGAGTATGATAGTGTCATAGGAAGCATCCATATTAATGGAATTAAAGCTAAACCTCCAACTACTGTTGAGAAAATCATAAAAATTAAAGCTATTTTCTTTAATGCTTTATCATTATTCTCTTTACTTTCACTTGCATTATATAATTCAGTTGCACATCCACATTTATGGCAAATTACAGCATCATCAACAAGTTCATTTCCACATTTTACACAATATTTCATTTACACTTAATCCTTTCGTTTATAATAACAAGAGCCCATACATAATGGGCTCAATAATTTTATTTTTCAAAGTTTAAACTAATTGATGTTAAACCTAATTGTTGATTAGATGAACTATCTGCTTTAATATATAA
>CAKPDJ010000102.1 GCA_934148875.1 uncultured Bacilli bacterium | reverse complement strand
ATAACATTAATTTCTAAGTTCTTAAACTTATTAGTAATCATCTTAATTAAATCTATTAAAATAAAATCACCCTTTAATACATTATCTCTAATAGAAATAGTAATTCTTTTAACCTTATTAGATTTATTTTTGCAATGTAATAAATCATAATTTATTCCATTAGCAATAACTTCAGAATCAATATTAAAAACGTCCTTATATCTATCTTTAAGATATGAAGAAATCGTTAACATCTTATCTGATAATTTATAACTTAATTCCGCTATTCCATAATCCATTCCATCTTCAAAATATGGTTCATATCCTTGAGCAAAATATATAAGTGGAACATTAAACTCTTCCGAAATATTTTTACAAAAGAAAGTAGAATAATATAGTGTTGAAACAATATATTTAAACTTATATTTACTAATATCATCAGTTTGAATTGGCTTAAACAATAATATTTCATCATAACCATTAGAAAAGTTATAAAGTATATTACAATTAACATGATTAATTACTAAATAATTTACCATATCAACAGTCATATGTACTCCCCCAGCATTTTGTGTAAACCCAATTAAATATATTAAAAATTCAAAATTAATCTTTCTATCTTCTTTAGTTAAATTATCTAAAATATATTTAATAGGATCATTAGCCTTATATTCTTCCATTAAAGCATAATATTGACTACCCCATCTTTCAAAAAACAAATCTCTATTTTTCTTTAATCTTTCTTGTTTTTCTTTAGAAGTACCAAACGATACCTCAGATTTATGAAATACATAAGTATCAATTGCTACTTTAGCCTCAAAACCTTTTTCCATAGCTTTAAATTGATAATCAGTCTCTTCTCCATATCCGGTACCATAAGCTTCATCCAATAAACCAACTTCTTCTATACACTTTCTGGTAATCATCAAGCAATTTCCCACAACTGTACAAGCTGGAAAACTTTGCCCTAAGAACTTTTTCTCTAATAACTTATCCATTTGCATAAAACTAAAACCATCAAACATATCTAAAGTTAAGTTTGCCGCATTACTAGAAATAGGACAAATAAGTCCAATATTTTTATTCTTTTCTATATGACTAATCAACTTACCAATCGTATTATTAGCTAAAATACAATCAGTATTTAATAATAAAACATAATCTGCTGTTGATTTCTTCAACCCTTTATTAGCAGTCTTAACAAACCCTAAATTTTTTTCATTTTGAATAATCTCAATCTTAGAATACTTATCTTTTAAATTATTCAAACAATTTATTGTTAATTCATCATCACAATCATTTATTAAATAAACTTTATTAAGTAATTTTAAATCAGTATTTTTAAAAACAGAATATACACATAATTTAACCCATTCTGGAGATTTATATACTGGTATTATTACATCACACTTAATCATTTTTTTACAACTCCTCCGCAAATCTTTTCTTACACTTTCTAAATATTAAATAACCTACAATCATAATACCTACACATGCAACAAATAGTAAAAATACATTTAACATATTAGGAAACTCTTTATAATATAAAATACTACGATAATAACCAATAATATGAAACATTGGATTTAATTTAAATAAAGGTAATAACCTACTAGGTATCATATTAGCAGAATATACAATTGGACATAAATAAAACATTAACATCATAAAAACATTCAGTAAATATTCAACATCCCTTACATAAACAGTAATTGATGAAAATATAAAAGCAAGTCCTAACTGTAATATATATTGTATTAAAACAATAATAGGTAATACTATAATACTAGGTCCTATTCCTACTCCACTAATTAATAAAGCAGCAAATACTATAATACCCGTAATTAAAAAATTAAGTAAATTACTAGTAGCTGTACTAATAGGCAATATCTCTCTAGGAAAATATACTTTCTTGATAATACCCCCATTAGTTACTATTGAAGCAGCACTTTGTAATATTGTCATATTAAAGAAATTCCATGGCATTAAAGCCACTATTAAAAATACTATATAATTATCCACTTCACTCTTTAAAATAAATGGAAATACTAAAGCATATATTAGTAATTGAAATAATGGATT
>CAKPDJ010000101.1 GCA_934148875.1 uncultured Bacilli bacterium | reverse complement strand
AATTTATGAGAAATTTATAAAGTATTTAACAAATCAAAAAAATATTGTATAATAAAAATATACGGAGGTAGTTATGGAAGATATAAAAAGAGGAATGGACAAAATTTTTAATGCATCAATAGTTACATCAGCAATTATTTTAGTATTAGGAATATTTTTATTTATTCAACCTGATACAGTTATTCACATGATTTCAATTATTTTAGGAGTTATTATACTAATACCTGGTATTACAGCCCTTCTTAATTATTTTAAGACCAAGTACAGCCCTAACTTAATTACAGGAGTAGTTACAGTTATTATTGGTATTATTTTAATTATAAATACCAAATTAGTAGCTAGTATTTTACCATTTGTTTTAGGAATATATTTCGTTATCAACGGTATTAACCGACTTCAATATGCTTTAGAATTAAAAAAAGAGAGTGCTACTAGTTATTTAGCATCTCTAATAATTTCAATTATGATTATAGTATGCGGAATTCTATTTGTATTTAATCCTTTTGGAGGAGCCTTAGTAATTACTAAAGTAATGGGTATCTTTATGATTGTTTATTCTATTTTAGATATCTGTAATTCTATTGTTATTAAGAAAGAAATGAATGATATTCATAAAACAGTGAAAGAAGTAAAAAATGAAATAATTGAAGCAGAATTTAGGGAAAAAAATGAAAATGATAAGTAATGATGAAAAAGTAAAAAGAGTTAAACAAAGAAAAATACTAAGAATTTTAATTATAATATTTGGTTTAGCTACATTAGTTCTTGCTCTGTTTTCTTTATTTAATAAAATATCACCAATATATGCTATTATAACTTTTGTAATTGAAGCTGGTTTATCACAATATCGTAATAAATTAGACCCTAAAGTGGCAAATCTTGGTTCAAAAAATCAGGAATAAAGCTAGTACTATCTGTTCCGCCTTCTTGAATGAAGGCTTTTTTTATGCCTAAATCAAGAGCATAGTTAATTATTTCATCATAATCATTTTCACTTATAGTTTGATTAAGTTCCGTATTCACCTCAAAATGTCTAATTGGTGTATATTGATTCATTATACTAATATAAATATTATTATGATAAGTTTTATATAAATAATTTAAAATTTCTTTAGTATCATTTTTTAATCCAGGTAGCATTAAATGCCTTACAATAACGCCTTTTTTCATTATGCCATTATTATCAAAAATTGGCTTTCCAACTTGTGTATACATTTCATAAATAGCATTACTTGCATATTTAAAATAATCTTTGACATGAGAATATTTAACAGCAAAATTATCATCATAATATTTTAAATCAGGTAAATATATATCCACAATACCATCTAACATTTTAATGGTTTCTACCGTTTCATATCCACTAGTATTATATACAACAGGAATATTCAACCCTTTTTTCTTAGCAAGTTTAATACCTTCTATAATTAGTGGCACATATGGAGTAGGGGTAACTAAATTAATATTATTAGCTTTTTGTTTTTGAAGATTTAAGCAAATAGTAGCAAATTCTTCTATCGTTATTTCTTTACCAATTATTTGATTACTAATTTGTATATTCTGACAAAATATACATTTTAAATTACATCCACTGAAAAAAATGGTACCACTACCAGCAGCACCAGATATACATGGTTCCTCCCACATATGTAGGCTAGCTCTTGCTACTACCATTTTATCAGACACACCACATACTCCAACCTTTATATGGCGATTGATATTACACTTTCTTGGACACAAATCACAGCTACTAAAAAAATCTTTCATAAACATCACTTTTCTTATTATACAACATAATTGTAATTAAAAATAAATTTCTTGCATAATTTATAGTGATATGTTAATATTAATTCGTGATAAACATATCACTGGACTATTATTTTAACTCTTTCTCTTTCTTAATAAAAAGATACCAAGGGGCGAATATTGATCCAATAATTTTATTAAGGAGGTAAGAAAGATGACTGAATACAAAGATAAAACAATCAAATGCGTTGATTGTGGTACTGAATTTACTTTCACAGCTAGAGATCAAGAATTCTATGCTGAAAAAGGTTTTACTAACGAACCAAAAAGATGTAAAGCTTGTCGTGACAAGAAAAAATCTGAAAGAAATAATTCAAATTTCAATAATAATAAAAATAACTAATTACATAAATAAGATAATAAATGGCAATGATACATTTCATTGTCATTTTTCTTTTTTAACTATTGCTAAATAATACCAAAAATTGTATACTATAGATGTAATAATAAAGGATATAAGTACTTTACTTAGAGATAACAGTTATTAACTGTTATCTCTTTATTTTATAGGTCGTTTTTGATAAATGTTGTTACAGAAAAATAAGAATAAATTATTTTATGATATTTGATATAGTGTTATTTTTAAATACTCCCATTAATCATTATGCGTTTTTAAGTAAAGTACTTGGAAACAGGTAAGGAGTATGAAAATGAAAAATAGAGGAAAACAAATAATAGTAACAGTATTAGCTATAGTAAGTTTAATAGTAATAACAGTAGGAGT
>CAKPDJ010000100.1 GCA_934148875.1 uncultured Bacilli bacterium | reverse complement strand
GAATTTATGATAATGCTTTAAAATAATTGATTCGAAAGGGAGTAAAGTATATGAAAGAAAAGACAGGGTATCCAAGTATAGATAGAATACACGATAATGCTTATAGTTATTTTAAAAGAAATCCAATTATACCTAATATGAGTATATATAATGCAATAATGCTAATTAATTCTTTTAATAAAAAAATAAATGCTATAGAGTGTGCTGATTTAAATATTAATTATAATGAATTGTTTAACGATGCAATAATAATATCTAGATCTTTTAAAGAATTGGGAATAAAAAAAGGAGATATAATTACAGTATGTATGCCTAATACTTATCAAGCAGTAGCAATATTTTTAGCGGCAAACAGAATAGGGGCTATAACTACATTTTTAAACTATAGGGCTTCTGATAATGAAATTAAAGAATATTTGAATCTTTTTGAGTCGCCATTATTTATTAATTATGATAAAGAACAGGAATATAATGAAAAAATAAAAAAAGATACTAAAGTAAAGCAAATAATAACTTTGAGTAAAGATAAATTATATAATAGGGAATTTAATACTTTTAGTAGTTCTTTGATAGGCTACAATGATTTTATTTCATATAGTGATTTGGCTAATGTAGCTAAGTATTATAAAAAAATTATTAATCCAATTCAGAGTGGTAAGGATGATGCTTTAATACTATACACAAGTGGATCAAGTGGTAATCCAAAGTCTGTATTACTTACTAATGAAAATGTTTTAGCTTCAGGTATTTATATTAAAAATACTATTAATTTACCACAAACTAAAGGAGATAAATGTTTATGTTTTGTTCCTTTTAAGTATCCTTATGGATTTGCAACATCTGTTCTTTTAACTATGATGTGTGGCAGAACTGTCGTATTAGTTCCAGATGGTCTTAATAAAGAAAATGTTAAAACGATTTTACCTAAAATTAATTACTATTATGGTAGTCCTGCTTTATTAGATGTACTTAAAAATATTGTTTCAAATGATGTTGATTTATCTCTTAGTCATACGTTTGTGACAGGAGGAGATTTCTTTACAGAAAAAACTGAAAAAATGGGTAGAGAATTTTTTGCTAATCATAACTGTAATAATATAACTTTTTGTAATGGTGCTGGTAATGCAGAAACGGTTGCTACTTGGTCAAGTTCAGTTGGCACAGTTGTTAGACCTAATACGGTTGGTAGAATTCTTGTAGGGGAAGAACCATTGGTAGTGAATTCTGAGACAATGCAAGAAGTGAAATATAATGAAGAAGGAACTTTATTAATACGTGGTAAAAATGTTTTTAAGGGATATTATGGAAGTCCAGAATTAACTAAACATGAAAAAGTTAATATTAATGGAAAAGAATATTATAATACAAGAACTGTTGGTAAACTTTCAGAAGATAGATTCTTTTCACTTACTGGTAGAGAATCAAGATTTTATATTTTAAATGATGGTAATAAAGTATATTGTGAAAAAGTACAAAACTTTATATCTTTACTTGATATAGTTGAATCTTGCGTTGTTGTAGATAAACCAGATGATTGTACAAGATATACTGGTAAAGCATATGTAGTACTTAAAGATGGTATTTTGCCAGATGAAAATACTAGAAACTATATTTTTGAACAATGTACAAAAAATTTATATAATACTAATAATGAAATAATACAACTTAATTCTTTTGAAGTACCTACAAGTATAGATTTTGTTGATAAAATAGCTTTAACAGAAGCTGATAAAATAGATTATAAAAAATATGAAAAAATGGCAGAAGAAGAATATGAAAATGATAAAAAGAATAAAAGAAGAATTAAAATTAAATAAGTTTTTGAGGAGGTAGTGTGAATGAGTACTGGAATATTTTTCTTGATAGAAGCAATAGCATATATGTTATTGTTAATTGTAGTTTATTTTAATAAAAAAAGATTAAAAAATGAGGAGAATAAAATATACATATTTTTAGTTATAGTTGCTATTACTGAATTAATTTTGGAATTATTATTAGATTTTGTTGGACCATTATATTCGACAATTACGACTATTAGTTATTTCGTAGCTAAATTATATTGTGTGTTTTTACAATTATGGATAACAGTTTTATGTTTATATATAATGATTCTTACATTAAATATGAATAAACAAGAAAAATATAAAAAAACAGTAAGAGTTATTTTCTTGGTTTTGTTAGTTATTTTTTCTATTTTAATATTTGAATTGCCACTTAATTTTTATTGTAATGGTGAAATCACGTATACTTATGGTAGTAGTGTAAATATAGTTTATATTTCATCAATGTTATTTACTATTATTGGAATATTTTGTCTTATATATAATAGAAAAAATATAAAAGATAAACGTTTTTTACCATTAGTATTGTTCATTATTATTGGTGGACTTGGCTCTTTTATTCAGTATGAAAATCCAGGACTATTGTTAGCGGTACCTATTCATGCGTTTATAACATTTTTAATGTACTTTACTATAGAGAATCCTGATATGAAATTACTTAAGGAAATGCATGAGGCTAAAGAGATAAGTGATAATGCTAATGAAGAGAAGACTTTATTTTTATATAATATGACTCAAGAGAT
>CAKPDJ010000099.1 GCA_934148875.1 uncultured Bacilli bacterium | reverse complement strand
TTTTGCTTTTTTGTTAATCCATCTGTTTTTGGTCGCATATAATATAACTCCTTTCGGGTATATATATTAGCATAAAATAGACACGATGTCAAACATTTGTTTATCATTTTTTCACTTTTTTCTTGACAAATGTTTGTTTTAATGTATAATATTAGTCTCGAGGGGGAGATACTATGGATTTTGAAAGAATAAACAATGCAAGAAAGTATCTTATTGAGGCTTTTGATAAATATAATTTTAATAAGCCGGTAAAGTTAGATGTTCAAAGTGATATATTGAAACAAGTTTTATTTTTAAATATTGGGTATTATGTGTTTATTTCTGATTTAGAGAATGTTTATCAAAAATTAGATTGGTCAGAAATATCAATGGATAAGGTTAGGGTAGCAGGTAAGGATTTATCAAGATATCCTAATATGAAGATTAACCCACAAACTATTCATAATAAAGATTTATCAAATACTGTATGTAAGGGTGTTGAATTTATAGGAGCATTTGATGGAGTAGATATTACGAGAGCTAATTTAAATGGTAGTATTAACGCATGTATTAATCCACAGACAATAAGAAATAGAGATTTTACTTATGGATCATTTAGAGGAGTACAATTTATTGGACCTTTTACAGGATGTATTATCATGGGTGCTAATTTTGATGGCAGTTTAGGTTGTGAGATCGATGTATCGCAAGTAAGTCAAAGAATGTTAACAAATGCTAATTTAGGATCAACAATGTTATCAGGATCATTTTATGGCTGTAATATGCAAAATACTAAGTTTGTAAATGCAACATATGAAAAAGAATTAATAACTGATGAAAAAGAATTTAAAATGAGCATTCATAGAAGAATAAGAGAAAGAAATAAGTAAATTATTAAGGAGGAATAATATGGTAAAGAATGCAATAATATATAGAGATTCATATGATATTGAAAGTGTTTTACCATTTTCTGAAGAAATTAATGGTATTGATTTAGATGGCATAATTGGTTTTACAAGAGTAAATTTAGAGTGCCAAGATACTGATGATTTATCTACAACAGACACCTATATAGTTGGTATACCTTATAGATATCCTTTTATTGATAGATTTGCTTATCTTTTTGATAAACAACAATTAAAGTATGAAGTGTTAAATTATGGTGAAATAGTTTCTGAAGGGGATGCAAACTATTGTTATGAATTTAAAACGGGTAATATACTTTATAAAAGGCCAAATTTACATATAGTTCCTAACCAAAGTGAATTATTAAGAATTTTAATGGAATTTATTAAGGAAAACGGTCAAACAATAAGTGAACCTCAAAGACCAATAAGTAGAGTTAGAAAGTAAATATTAAGGAGAAATGAATAATGATAAAGAATGTAATAATATATAAAAATTTTGATGGTAAAGAAAGTATACTACCATTTGATGGCAGTGTAAAAGAAGTTAATTTTGGTGAAATAGTTAGTTTTACTAGAATAAATCAAGTATATAGAAATGATAATGGAGCTCCTATGACAGATAGTTATGTGATAGGTATACCTTATGTGTATTATAATATTGGTAATCCATATTATACAGGAGTACGTTTAAAAAATGATATATTAAATAATGGTAAACAAGTGTCTGAAAGAGATGCTAATTGTTATTTTGATATGTTAACAGGGGATGTTTGTTATAAGGCTCCTAATATGCATATAGTTTCTAGTCAAAATGAATTATTAGGTATCTTAAAACAGTTTATTGAAGAAAATAAACAAGTAATAAGTGAACCACAAAGACCAATAAGTAAAGTTAGAAAATAGATAATATGGCTATAAGAGCAATAGTATATAAGACAATAAGAGAAGAAATAAGGTTGTTATCGGGCAATGCTGATATTGATAAGATTAGATTTGGAGATATAATTAGTTTTACTACTATTGGTGAAGATTATGATGTAGAAAGATATGTAATAGGAGTACCTTTTATTATAGATAATGCTAGAATAGCTAATAAGACTTCTAGATGGATTTGTCAGTGGAATTTAGATAATGCTTTAAAAATATTATATACTTATGGAAGTCTGGCTATATCTGATGAAGCTAGTTATTATATAGATACATATACTAATTCATTGGTAGAGAAAGATGATAATGTACATGTTATAGCTAATCAAATGCGATTAATAAAACTTTTGGAAGAATTTATAGTAGAGATGACTAAAGGTAATGTAAAAAAAAGAACTATAAGATAGATTAAACTATTTTATAGTTCTTTCCTTGATAAGTATCTCTTTTTTTCATTTCTTTATCGATATCATTAAGTAGACAGAACTTTTTAATAAGCCAAGTCGGTTTGACTAATTCAGTCGGATCAGGATCAGAAGTAATACGGTGGATAACTATTTTAGGATCTAGTAATTCTAGTTGTTTTATAACAATATCGATATATTCTTCTTTGGTTAAGATATGAAACTTTTCTTGGTTATATAATGTTTCTAGGGGAGTATCTTTAATGATAGTTAACATATGAATTTTAACTCCTTGAATATCTAATTTGTTTAAATGATTAATGGTTTCTAGCATCATTTTTTCGGCTTCATAAGGTAGGCCATTAATGATATGGACAATAACATTAATATTTCTTGCTCGTAATTTTTTTACCATATTATCAAATTCTTCAAGAGTATGACATCTATTAAT
>CAKPDJ010000098.1 GCA_934148875.1 uncultured Bacilli bacterium | reverse complement strand
CTCAATTGACAACTTAATTTTAGCATTAATTTACACTTTTTTATCCAAAATTCCAGTTTCTACTTGAAATTTAGGCTATTTTGCCTGTTTTTATAAACCTAAATTAGATGCACCTATAGATATTAAAATAATAGCTATAAAAAATACTACTAGAAATGCTAACAAAACACCAAGTCCCCAACCACGATTATCCAATTTAAACATGTTATCACCTCTAATAATTATATTATATGATATTTAATAGAAAAATAAAAGTACCTAAAAAGGAAAAAGATATGCAATTTAAGTTGCATACCTTTTTTACAGTTTGCCTTTTCTATTTATTTTCACTTTTTTTTGAATTAATACTATCAAAGCAATTAAAATAATGGTAGAAATTATTATTGTAGTAATAAATAAATATTTATTATCTTTGCCATCTTTATTTTTTTCATTTATGGTATTATTTTTATCTAAACTATTATCACCTTTAGTATTTTCAGAAACATTATATTCTGCATCTGATACCAATTCCTTAGGAACTTCCTTATTTGACATAACATAAACACTATTATGATTTATTTCAAATTCATAATAACCATCTTCTGTCATACCAATACCCTTCGCTGTTTCATAATATATATCACCATCATGAAAATAAACGTACAATGAATCATAGCCACTAGAATATCTAAAAGTATATTCTGCTTTTATTCTTACTTTTGCTTTACCAGGTAATAATCCATTATCTTGAAACTCTAGTGAAATATAATTTTCGTCATCCCCTAAATTTTCATCATAAAAAATGCTAGTAATTAACTTAGTATCTATATTTTTAGTTTCATTAACTATATCTTTACCATTCCATATCCACTGAATCCCATTACTTTCTACATAAATTGTTTTATTTGTATTTTTTATAGTATCAAATACTTCCTTTGGCACTATCGTGTTTTGAATACCATCTATCATAATAATTGCATTATCAGAAGCAGATTGAATTTTTTCTATTAAATCCTCTGCAATAGTTGATGTAGTGACATCATATTTAAATTCATCAACTATTTCAAAATAGCCGTATTTTAAATCATTCATATCAATATTAGTTGATGTCAAACATTTATTAAGACAACTGTTAGAAGTATTTCCTGCGTTATCCACCATTTCTATCTTAAAGATTACATACTTTCCACTAATACTATATTGATCAAATACTATATTTGCCTTATATTTTTTAGTTAATTCATCATATGATAAATTCACAACTTTTTTTGTATTTAAATCTATTTTGCCATTACTATCTACTTTATACAACTCAGCACTAATTTTTGATATTCCACTAATATCATCCTTAGCAGTTACAAATATATCTATTAATGAAGGTGCAGAAAAACTTTTTTTGCTTAACTCAACCTGTTCTACAACTGGAGCAGTTACATCATTTTGAGAATTTGAAACTACAAACTTATAAATGCCCAATGTACAATTAATAGTACCTTTCTCACAAAAATATTTTGTTTGCGAATTAGATGCTTCATTTAACGAATAATTTACATACATATCCCTATAATCATTTTCTAATGATACAAAAGAAATAAAATAATCGCCATCATTTTGTGGAGCTACATATTTTGCAGCATAATATCCAGTAGATGGTTCATAATATAAATTTAGTCTATCATTTATATTAACGCCATTAGAAATAGACGAAATATTAACTACAACAGTTCTTAAAACTTTAGTTTGATCCGTTTCAACTGAAATTTTTATTGTATCTCCACCATTTACTTCAGTTTTATCAAAATAAATATTTTTTATTATTGGCTTAAATTCTATTTGTTCATCGCCATTTATCTTTAATAATGTATTGCTGAAATCAAAATAAGACTCTTCAAAATGAACAGCATTATCATTATGCATAGTATATCTTGAACTATTAGATGCTTTATCAATTAAATCAATTGAATAAATAATAAATGTATTTGATTTTACATTATTTGGAATTATTACAAAAGGTTTGTCATTAATATCATATATAGTTGTATAGAAATAATCTTTACCATCGACACTGTGATATAATATCATTCCAGTTGAAACACCAGAAACTTCATCTTTAACTACTAAATCCAAATAGATCTTATCACCTTTTGAACATTCAGTTATATTATCTGTATAAGATATTGATGATAAAATTGGTCCATTATTATCAACCGTTACTGCATAAACGAATATTGGTAAACACAATAACACAATAAAAATTAAAAAAAATGTTTTTTTCATAACTCCTCCTCTATTATATAATAATATATCATTCATAATTTTAAAAATCAATATTGGTACTTAAAAATGCTAATTGTCATTATCAAAATAAATGTATGATATAAAAGTTAATTGTTATATCAACCATATATAGTATTATTACATGCATTTAATAACTAAATAATTTCAGCAAAATTATAAAATCTATGTAACAATTATCAATTATTTATATCTATACACACTATTTATAATAAATTATCCATTAATTCCTAAACTAATTTTAATTATATTAAAAAATATTTCTTTCTTAATGTTATTGTTATTAGATTTCTACATGCATAGATAACAATTTACTATGTTCCACAGAACAAAAGAATAAAAATTTTAATTTTTATTCGCCTTGGTAGTTGCCTCCCAAGTTTCCTACTTCACAGATAGAGT
>CAKPDJ010000097.1 GCA_934148875.1 uncultured Bacilli bacterium | reverse complement strand
GACACTTTGCTATTTGGTGAAACTATGGAAAATAAAGAATACCAAGATAGAGAGATAATAAATAATCTTCTTGATAGATGTGATGAAAAGCAACTAAAGATTATAAAAGAAGTATTAGTTGCTATTTGTCCTAATTTTGATGATTTAAAAAAATAATAAATATTACAAAAGATATGCTTTAGGTATGTCTTTTGTAATTATTTATAACAATTCTAAGTTTAACAATGGAAATTTATTCCAATTGTATTGACTTTTTTTAAAAAAAGTGTTATACTAAAAAACAGGTCTAATTTTTATATGACCATGAGGGCTGGAATAATCTATTTTTAGCATTAGGAGGATTTTGCATGAGTAAAATTAAAAAGATTATCACTAGCGTAATGCTTGTTATGGCAATGTGTGTATTGACAATACAGCCAGCATTCGCAGCTACTAATAACGAGACATGGTACATTGATCATGATGGAAATTATAAAGCATCATATACACTGACTGATAATAATCTTACTCCATATAAGATTATGGGAGATACAGCAAATTTAGTCGTTTTTGGTAACTTTAAAAAAGCTGACACAGGAAGCAGTAATATTAAGTTGACTGTTCAGATCCGTGAGTATCCATCTGGACGTGTACTTGCACAAACGGTAGTTAATAATACCAATTACCCTAACAGTAATATGTTCTTTATTACTACACAAGTAACTGCAGGACAGAAGATACAGCTCTTCTTTGATGCAAGTAGCATTAATAATCCACCAGGATTTTATAGAAAAGCTTGGGTTGATTATGATGCATATTTAGCATCACTGTAATTAATACAATATTAAATTGTATAAGTATCAATAGTTAGTTAATTTATTAATTCGGCCCTCAACTAAAGAGCACCTATTTTGGTGCTCTTTTTCTATAAAAAATGCAACCAAATTAAAAAAAATGATAATATATATATGAAAGATATCTTTTAAAAGGAGTTTGAAACTAAATTGAATGCTGAAAAAATGAAAATTTACAATTACATTGAAGAAAATGGATTAAAAATCGAAAAAATAATGGATGAGTATTATAATTATATATATAAAATTATAAATAATATGTCTAATAATTTATCTAATGAAGACACTGAAGAAATTATTTTAGATGTTTTCTTAATTTTATGGAAGAATAAAAATAAACTGGATATTAATAAAAATATGTCATCATATATAGGTGGAGTAACAAAAAATCTAGTAAAATTAAAATTAAGAAAGTTAAAAATAGAAGATAATATAAATGATTATGAAAACATATTTGCGTCTGAAAATGATTTAGAAATAGAACTAATAGATAATGAAAAAAAACAGATAATTAGAATGGAACTCGAAAAACTTAAGGATATAGATAAACAGATATTTATAGAATACTATTATAAAGATAAAAGCATAAAAAAAATAAGTACATTATTTAATATGTCAGAAACAAAAATAAAATCAAAATTATTCAGAATACGAAAAAGAATAAAGAAATCTTTAAAAGGAAGGGGCTATGATTTCAGTGGATAATAATATGAAAACAAATATATACAAAAAGTTAAAAGAAGAGATAGCTATAAATAATTTTGAAGAAGAAATTAATTATAAATACTCATATACCAAAAATATGATAGGGGGATATACAATGAAAAAAAGAATCATTGCAATAATATGTGGAAGTATTACTCTAGTATCTGGAATAGCTTTTGCTGCTAATTTTGCAAACAATTTTAGAGGTTTAGGTGGTGGAGTTGATACAGCAATACAATCTGGGTATATTGAAAAAACGGATATGAATTTTATTAATTCTAATACAACTGTTGAGAGTACAAATAAATTAGTAAATGACTTGCCTGTAAATGTGAAAGTTGAAGACTTCCTTATGGATGATGTTAATTTAAGTACTCAATTCAACTTGAAATTTGATAAAAAAATTAATGATATAATAGACTATGACAATATTAAAAATATTGAATTAGAAGATTTGATAATATTAGATGAAGAAAACCGAATAATTTATAGTGGAAATAATAAAAATAGGTTTGAAGATTTTTGCACTGAACATAACTTGAATTATAGCTTTGGAGAAAATAATGAAAATTATATTAACAGTGGTTTAAATTATTTTCCTAATTTTATAAACGAAGGAGAAAATGCTGTAAGTTTGATATATAACATATATGCAGATGAATTTCCAAAATCAAAAAAATTAACATACTATTTTAAAGATATAGTTATTTCACAAAAAAATAGCGAAGAAAAAGTATATATTAGTGGTAACTGGAAATTTGAATTTGATGTTCCAGAAAAAATGTATACTAGAACAAAAGAATATTATAAAGTAATTAGTTGCGATAATGAACGATTTAAAATATATACAGCCAATGTAAGTGATACTGGATTAGAAATTGGTTTAAGAATTAAAGATATAGAAATGCCTACTAGAACATTAAGTATAGAAGATTTAAAACAAATGCAAACAATAAATGAAGATTTAGAAAATCAAAAAATATCACAAGAAGAAGCAAACAAATTAAAGACAAAATATGAAGATTTTGTATATAAAAGTAACCCTATTTCAATAAGTGATTATGAAAATAGAAAAGCCTCTTATGTAGAAAATGATAATGGAGAAATTTTTCAATCTACATTGAGTCCTACTAGAAAAGCACATAAAAAATGGGTAGACAAGAATGAATATGATTTTTATGAAACATTTAGTATGACAAAATATAATAGTACTAACAAAATAAAACTAGTTTTATTCTATTATGATCAACCTGTTACGATAGAATTAGAAAAAATAAATAACTAAACTATAACTGATTTAAAATAAAAACGAGGTGGTGGGAAAATAATTTTCCACCATCTTGTTTTTATTTTCTTTATTTGATATTATTAATAAAAATAC
>CAKPDJ010000096.1 GCA_934148875.1 uncultured Bacilli bacterium | reverse complement strand
TTTCTGATATGACTCTTTTTTATTAACTAAAAATAATGTCAGTGATTTTTCTCACCAACACTATTTATTATAGAACCCAAAGTTTCACAATGTAATATTGTTGCTCTTTTTATTTGTCTTACGACTTCATAAAAAGCAAAAAAAGACTACCACTTTCATTGCCTTGCAACAACAAAAGGAACTAAAAGAAAAGATGAAACTGCATCTATAATTGGAAATGTTTTCAACAAGTAGATGAGAAAGGATATTGTGAAAAATCAAAGTTTATTCGTGATGATGTTTTGAAAGATATGTTTGTAGAACTATATAACTTAATTGTAATAAATAAACGCAAAACAAAAGAAAAATTTTAGTGGCAATAAAAAGCACTTTAAAAGAAGATTACTATCAAAAAGACATTAATAAATTAAGTGTAGATTTAGATAAATTATCTAAATTAGTAGATATGAAGTTAGAAGAAATATTGATAAAAAGATTATTATAATATCAAAAAATATAGATGAAATATTGATAAAAAAATACAGCAAACAATACTCAAATATTAAAATTATTAATAATTATATTTTTCATGATAGATATATTATTTTAGATAGAAAAATAGTTTATGTAAGTGGAATGTCTTTAAAATATTTAGGTAAAAAATATAGTTATATTTATAGAATGAACGAAAAATTATTTACTAATAATCTAATTGAAATAGTTAAAGATATAATATAGAAATTATGAAAATAAAAATAGGTTCAACGCCTATTTCATTTTTGCTATTAATTCATGAGTAATTGTTGCCGAAATTGATGCTGCTTTTTCTTCTTGCTCATCTATTCCATCTGCAAAATCAGATATTGATCTAATGATTAAGAACGGTATTTGATTTTTACTAGCAGTGTGAGCAATACTAGCACTTTCCATATCCACTGCTATACAACCAGTTCTATTATAAATATCATCTCGCATGATATTATCAGTAACAAAACAGTCGCCACTAGCGATACCACCAACTTTATAAGCTATATTATTTTCTTTTAAAATATCTTCAGCTAAAGCAAATAACGTTTTATCAACCTGAATTTTACCATTATTAGGAACACAACTTTCCATAATACGAGTAGGAGTGAAATCGTGATAAGTAGCATAACTAACTAAAATAGTATCAAGTACATTTCCTTCTTCTACCAAGCTACCACAACATCCAGAATTAATAATATAATCTGGCTTATAAGTATCAATCAAATATTGTGTTAAAATAGCCGCATTTACTTTACCAATTCCAGATAAACATAAAATGATTTTTTTATTATCAAAAATACCCTCATATATTCCTAAAATCTTATTAGTATTTTCCAACTTAAATACGCTCTGATATTTTATAATTTCTTTTTCCATAGCACAAATAATTCCAATAGTCATAAAAACACCTCACACTTATTATAACAGAAATTATTTTTCTGTAGTTGTTTTTTTTACTTAATTAATTTATAATTATAAAAGATTGAGAGGGATACTATGAAAAATAAAAATATGATTTTTGCAGTTGGTACAATTATTATTATAGTGTTAATTTTAGTGATAAATGTATTAGTTAATAAAAAGAATGAGACTAGTGAAAGAAAAGATTTATTAACAGGAAAACATTATGTAGAAATTACTGTTAAAGGTTATGGAAAAATTGATTTAGAATTGGATGCTGATGTTGCTCCTATCACAGTTACTAATTTTATTAATTTAGTTAATGATAAGTTTTATGATGGCTTAACTTTTCATCGTATAATTGATGGATTTATGGTACAGGGTGGAGATCCTTTAGGAAATGGTACAGGCGGAAGCAGTAAAACAATTAAAGGGGAGTTTAGTGATAATGGCATAAACAATTCAATTTCTCATGTTAGAGGAGTTATTTCCATGGCACGTAGTAATTCTTATGATTCCGCATCAAGTCAATTCTTTATTGTTCACGAAGATAGTACTTTTTTAGATGGAAAGTATGCTGCATTTGGTAAAGTAACTAGTGGTATGGATGTTGTGGATGAATTAGTTAAAGTAAAAGTTGAAGATAATAACGGTACAGTTTCAAAAGAAAATCAACCAGTTATTGAAAGTATTAAAATAATAAAGTAGGTGTAAACTATGAAAATA
Source organism: uncultured Bacilli bacterium (assembly GCA_934148875.1). Classification (GTDB taxonomy): domain Bacteria; phylum Bacillota_I; class Bacilli_A; order RF39; family UBA660; genus Alloscybalousia. Next base: position 826 of record CAKPDJ010000096.1, on the reverse strand, counting down.
ATAGTAAAACAGGACAGTCCATTATTGGAATATTTAGAAAATAATACAGATTATTCAAAAAAGAAAATTAAGAGCTTATTAAAATATAAAAGTATCTTAGTTAATGGTAAAGTTCCAACTAATCATGATTTAATTCTAAAAAAAGGACAAACTATAGAAATATCAAAAGAAAAAAAGATAACTAAAATTGGTAATATTGATATTGTATATGAAGATGATGATTACTTAGTAGTTAATAAGCCAAGTGGTATGTTAACTGTTTCTACCGATAAAGAAAAAAATCGTACTTTATATCATATGGTCCGTGAATATATTAGAGAAAAAAGAAGTCATGAAAAGGTGTTTATTGTTCATAGGCTTGACCGTGAAACTAGTGGTCTAGTAATATTCTGTAAAGATGAAAATATGCGTGATAAAATTCAAGAAAACTGGGATAAAACAGCTGTTAGAAGAGAGTATGCTGCAGTAGTATTTGGACTTATGGAAAAGAAAAAAGATAGATTAGTTAATTATTTAAAAGAAAATAAAGCTAATTTAGTTTATATATCTAAAGCTAATGATGGTAAAGAAGCAATCACCAATTATGAAGTAATAAAAGAAAATAAAAATAGCTTACTAAAGATTTTAATTGAAACGGGTAGAAAAAATCAAATACGTGTTCAATTAGCTAATATTAATCATCCTATTCTTGGTGATAAAAAATATGGAAATATAAAAGGAAAAAGATTACTTTTATGTGCTAATAGATTAGATATTAGAAATCCTAAAACAGGTAAAGTATTATCATTTGAAATAAATACACCAAGAGAATTTATGAGAAATTTAT
>CAKPDJ010000095.1 GCA_934148875.1 uncultured Bacilli bacterium | reverse complement strand
TTATTGGTATTGAGTTAAATAAGCAAGCAGTAGAGGATGCTAAAGAGAATGCTAAGATAAATAGTGTTAATAATATAGAATTTTATGCCGGAGATGTTGGAAAGATTATTAATGATCAGATTAAGGCTGATGTTATTGTTGTTGACCCACCTAGAAGTGGTTTAGATAAGTGTACAAAAGATATTCTTCTTAAAATTAAGGCTAATAAAATAGTCTATGTATCTTGTAATCCACTTACTTTAGCGAGAGATATTAAGGAATTAGATAGTGGGTATGATTTAGAGGAAATTACGTTAGTGGATATGTTCCCTAATACACATCACGTGGAGAGTGTGTGCGTGCTATGCCGTAAAGCCCTTATAGAATAAGACTTTTTGTTCTTTACTTAAACTAAAAAATGATATTTTGAATAAAAAGTGTGTAAAAAAATTAAAAATAATCAAAAAGTTGTCTGAGTATAATATGTACACGATGCTGATATAAGCTGTATATTGAACTTCAGATATTTTAAAGGAGATGATAAAATATGAACGAAAGCAATATATTATTATATGAAACAGATGAAGGCAAAATTAATGTAGATGTAATATTGAAAGATGAAACGATATGGTTAACTCAAAAGAGTATGAGTGAACTTTTTGATGTTAATGTTTCCGCAATTAATAAGCATTTAAATAATATATATGAAGAGAAAGAACTTGATAAAAATTCAACTATTTCCAAAATGGAAATAGTTCGAAAAGAAGGAAATAGAAATGTTAGTAGAGAATTAGAATTTTATAATTTGGATGCTATTATTGCAGTCGGATATAGAGTTAATTCTAAAAAAGCAACTAAATTTAGAATTTGGGCTACAAAGATATTAAGAGATTATATGATTATATGGGACTTACTAATTGGAAAAATAGTCCAAATGGGAAAATAATGAAATATGATATTAATATTGCTAAAAATTATTTACAAAAAGATGAATTAGATAAACTAAATGATTTAACTAACTTATTTTTAGATGTTGCAGAATCAGAAGCAAAAGAGCAGAAAGTAATGACAATGAAAGATTGGATTGAAGTTGCAGATGATTTGTTGAAATATAGAAAGAAGAATGTTTTAAGTGATGCAGGAAAAATTTCACATAAGAGGGCATTAGAAAAAGCAGAATACGAATATCAAAAGTTCAGAGTAAAGCAAGATCAAGAATATATTTCAAGTATGGATGAAATGTATAAAAGATATTTAGAAGAAAATATAAAGTAGAATTGTGGTATATTATTTAATAATAGGAGAATAAAATATGGGAATAAGTAATGATAAGTTTAATATAATTATATTTAATTTAAAGACAGGTAAGCGTATTTCTGATGAAGTTATAGAAATGCTAGAATTAATTAAACAAGATGAAAGTATGCTGCAATTTTTTCTTTCGGATTTTTTATATAAAATAGTTGAATCAAATGAATATAATAAGGAAGTTGTTAGAGTTATTAATGACTATTTATTGGGAAGAATAACTATTGAAATGCTATCGTATAAATTATTTAATCATGGTAAAGTTGGATATAGTGAATTAGATGGTTTATATAATAAAAGTTTAATTGTTCATGATAATATAAAAAGGGGACTAACGGATTATAATTATCCATATAAAAATGCACAATTTCATCATTTTATAAATGATGAAACAATATTTGAGAAAATGATTAGAGTATTATATGAATTTACAAGAAATGATGAGCCTAATTTGCGTGGTGTATGTTTTGATTATTGTATTTTTTTAACGGCACTAAATATAATCAAGAAAAAAGAAACCAAATTTGTTATTCTTAACGGTATTGAAAGAGATGGATCTACTAATTGGTTTATAATTAATAACGAAAATGATAAAACAGTATTGGATCCATTTAATGGTATTTATACAAAATTGAAAGATTATAAAGAGGTTAATGGAGTAGTATCTGTTATTCGAACTGACGTTGAATATTTGATAGACAGTAAATCCTTCCAATTTGGTTTTTATAACTTTAAAAATAATAAAAGACAATAAAATATATTAAATATATTTGGTAATTATATAATTAGAGGAGAGTATGTATATGGAATTTGAAGAAGTAATAAGAAAAAGAACTGCAATTAGAAAATTTAAAAATGATACTGTTGAAAAAGATAAAATTGAGAAAATATTGGAGGTAGGTAGATTGGCTCCTACTGCTAAAAACAAGCAACCACAAAAAATCTATGTAGCAATGTCTGAAGAAGCAATAGAAAAAATTGATAAAGTTAGCCCCTGTAGATATAATGCTCCTGTTGTTTTAATAGTTTGTAGTGATATAGATATTGCATGTAGTAATGGTAAATTTTCTACTGCTTTGATGGATGCCTGTATAGTTGCTACTCATATGATGCTAGAGGCAACAAATGTTGGTGTTGATAATATATGGATAGAATATTTTGATAAAGAAAAATTAAAAGAGGAATTTAATTTATCAGATAGTGAAGAACCAATATGTTTAATTCCTATTGGATATAGAGCAGAAGATTGCCCTGAAAATATAATGCATAATAGTAGAAAGAAATTAGAAGAAACTGTAAAATATATTTAAAAGTAATGTTTCTTCCTTATTTAATTGATATATATTATAATTATAAAAGTTAATATAAAATATTTAATAACGTATAAGGTTATGATATAATTTAAATAGATTCGCGTAAATTATAAGTTTTATAATGGAGGTATGATGTATGAAATTAGTTTTTGATATGGATAAGAAGAAAATTGATGTTGAGGGTAATGTTGAAAAATTAGTAGAGAAAGGAATTGATAATAACGAAAAGGGGTGGAAAGAAAAATTTGCTACTAGACATAATGCTAAAAAAGAACTAATGGAAATTAAGCATAGTCAAAAGATTGAACTAGAAAATTCTAATAATACTAGGAAAAATTGGGTTCAAAAGATTCAAGAAGAAAATAGAAAAACAAAAGAGTTAGAATTAGCTGAACAAAGAAGAT
>CAKPDJ010000094.1 GCA_934148875.1 uncultured Bacilli bacterium | reverse complement strand
AGAGGATAATGTAAATCAAAATGTTGAATTAGATACATTATAGAAAGGAGTTTTATGATAGAATTTATTATATTACTATTTCTAGGAATTTTTATAATATTATATCGTAAAAATCCTGGTGAAAATGTATATAAATTTTTTATTACTACGGCATCCGAAGCATATGAAAAATATGCACCGTATTCATTTAAAACAGTTAGAGCTAAAGCAAAGGAGTTAGGACAAGAATTCACAACAAGACAATATATTTCACAAATTGTAATGTTCGCAGGTTTTGCTGGAGTTGTTGCTTATCTATATTTTTATAATATTTTACTTTCAATTTTATATGCTACTTTAGCAATTTCAGTTATACCTTATTTAGCATATTTAAGATGTCAAAGAATTTATTCAGAATTTATATTTGAGCAAATTGAGACTTATACCACTAACGTAATTATGGAATTTAATACAACTCAAAGTTTTGTTAAAGCACTTGAAGGTGTTAGAGATTCAGGTATAATCGAAGAACCTGTCCTTGGAGATCTAAAAAAAATGATTGATATGTCCTATCAAAATGGTACGATAGACGAATCAATAGATTATTTTAATAAAAAATATCCATATTATATGGTTAAAAATATGCATCAATTATTCTTTCAAATTACTAAGGAAGGTGCAAGAGATGCTGGTCAAAGTTTGGAAAATATGTCAATGGATATAGATGCCTTAGTTGAGGGTGTTTATAGAGATCAAATGGATAGAAAACAATTCCATTCAAAATTTATTAAATTTGGTCTAGCATTATTTTTCTTAATACTTGCAGTTCAGTATATGTATGGTTCAGAAAGATATATAGAACTTTTGGATTTATGGTATGTACAAATTATTTTACACGCTATAATTATTGTTAATGCTTTATTCTTATTAAAAGGAGAAAAGTATTATAATGAAGATGTGGGGGTAGAATAGTATGTATTATGAGATTATTATTTTAGGGGTAATTATTTATGGTGTAATGTTTGCTACAGGCCAAATTAGTTTTAGCAAATTAATTAGTGATAATGAAGCAATATTTAGAAAATTAAAGGAAAGTGACTGGGATTTCTATGTTAAAGCCAAATATGGTAATGCTGTAAATCCTGATATACTTTTTAATAAAAGAGTTAGAAATGGATTAATTGCTTTAATACTTGCGTTTTTGTGGTCAATAACCGGAGGATTTTCCACAATCAAAATTGTTATTGCTTGTGCTGCCGGTTATGGCGTATTTAAGATAACTTATATGAATTTAAAAAGTTATTATAGAAAACATATTGCACAAATTGATTCACTTTTACCACATTACTTAAAAAGTATTGAAATATTAATTCAACACTATACTGTTCCTGTTGCGATTGGTAAATCAATTAATGATGCACCAGAAATATTTAAACCTGGATTACAAGATTTAATAAATGCGATTAATTCCGGTGATGATACAATTAATCCTTATATGGAGTTTGCCAAGACATATCCTGTAAGAGATAGTATGAGAATGATGAGACTTTTATATAGATTAAGTTTAGGAAGGCAGGAAAGAAAACAAGAACAATTACTAACTTTTTCTAAATCTATTTCATCACTTCAACAAAAAGCAAGAGAAACAAGATATAAAAATAGACTTGATAAGATGGAAGGTATGACAATGAAAATGTTAATTACTACAGGTGTAGGGGTTATGATAGTCTTAATACTAGCCGTTTTACAAATGATTAACATATAGTGTAAAGTCTATTGATAAAAATAAAAAAAGTTGCTATAATAAAAATATATAATAAAGGAGGAGTTATTAAATGAAAGAAGCTACTGGTGAATTAAGTACAACAGTTATTACTGTAGTTGCAATTGCTGCAATATTATCATTATTTACTGTATTCTTATATCCAGCATTAAAGGCTGCAATTAGAGCGAGAACTTATTGTCAAACTGCAATTCAATGTGGAGATTGCGATGGTAAAAAACAAGAATGTCATTATTATAATGATGATATGACAATTAGTGATGACACAATTTTATGTGATTGTGAAACTAAAGATTAATTAAGGAGTAAGTTATGAAAAGGGCTACGGGAGAGCTATCAAATCTTGTTGTTGTTATTATTTGTGTGGCTATTCTAATAGCCTTTTTTTACTTTACTATTTGGCCAATGATTAAAAATAATTTTGTTACGCAAACCAGTTGTGAAAAAGCAAAATGCTTACCGGAACCAGATCAAGATGGAATGGTTAAATGCTATTTAGATGGTAAAGAATTTTTGTGTAATTATAAGGGGTAGAGTATGAGAGAAGGAATTGGCGGAATACAATTATTTTTGATTGTTGTAGTTTTAATATTAATTTTTGCAGGTATTATGTCATATACATTAAATCAATCCAATGCTTTTGCAATAAAAGATCAATTAGTATCAATATTAGAATCAGCAGGTGGTCTTGATTTATCTGCAGAATGTTCTTCGGGATCTTGTAACACAAGGCTAAAAGATGAAGAAACATTACAAAAGATTATAGATTCACTTGATAGTAATTCATATAGACAAACTGGTTCTTGTGAAGATATAGAAAATTATTTGAATGAGCAAAAAACTAAAGCTGTAGTTGCTGGTTATCAACGAACTGGCGAAAAAACTATGACTGGTAGAAAAGATTCATTTTGTATCGCTAAAATACCAGCACAAAAAAATGGTAGTGATGATACTTTAAAAGGTTATTATTATCAGATATATGTTTTTTATCAACTTGATATACCAATTCTTAATACATTATTTAATTTTAGAGCAATTGGTGAAACAAAATTATTATATAAATAGGAGAATAAAATGAATGTTATTATTTCAAATAAAAATGAAAGTGTTTTAATGAGTTTAGGAATCGATGTAATAAAAACTTTAAATGGAGTATTTACAGTTGATGATTTAGCTGCAACTTTTAAAAATTTTTATTACAATAAAATGATACTTGATATTACTGCCATTGAGGATTATGAAAATATTAATACAATACAAAATTTATCCGTGGCATTTGACATGTCTAAAGTCATTATTCTTTTAGATGATTCTAATGTTGTATCCTCACCAATGTATTTATCTAGTTTAGTGTCTATGGGTATTTATAA
>CAKPDJ010000093.1 GCA_934148875.1 uncultured Bacilli bacterium | reverse complement strand
TTATCAACCAATGGACTTTCTTTTAACTTTTCAGCTTTATCTAAGTCTTTGATACTATCTCTTAATATATTGGCCCTTCCCATATTATATTTGATTATTCTTTCTAACTCTTCTGATGTTGCATTTTCATCAACATTTAAAAACACTTTATTCATAAGCCACCCCCCTTTTAATTTGCTGTGTATTATACCATAAATCATTCAATTAAGCAATAGTTGTTATAGTTGGTGTAATAAAAAATAAACTTATTAAAAAAAGAAAAGCTATGATTTCATGCTTTTCTTTAAGTATAATCTTATACCGCTAGATATAATTAAATTAAACTGTTTCCAGTCATTTCTTCTGGAATTTCTAAATCCATTATTTTTAAAATAGTTGGCGCAATATCACCAAGTTTTCCGTCCTTAGGCTTATAGTTTTCATTACATATTATAAATGGTACTTTATTAGTAGTGTGTGATGTTATAACATTATCATTTTCATCTATCATTAATTCACAGTTGCCATGATCAGCAGTTACTATCATTAAACCATTAAGTTCCTGTATTTTTTGATATAGCTTACCTAAATTTTTATCTACTGCCTCAACTGCTTTAATAGCTGCTTCTAGACTACCAGTATGACCTACCATATCACAGTTAGCAAAATTTAGGATAATTAAATCATATTTATTAGTACTTAGTTCATTAAGTAATGCTTGTGTTACTTCTTCAATACTCATTTCTGGTTTTAAATCATAAGTAGCTACTTTGGGTGATGGTATCAAAATTTTCCTTTCATTTGGATAATCTTCTTCTTTACCACCATCGAAAAAGAAGGTAACATGCGCATATTTTTCTGTTTCTGCTATTCTTAATTGTGATAATCCTTTGTTTGCAATATATTCACCTAAAATGTTTTTTAGTGATGGATCATCAAAAGCATGAGGGGCCTTAACTGATTCTACTACAGGTAACATTGTAACCAATTTAAGATTTTTGAATTTAGTTACTTCCATTTCATCAAAGTCAGGATTAGTTAAAGCAGTTAATAATTCCCTTAAACGATCTTTACGATAATTAAATACAATAACTCCATCATTCTCACTAATTTTACCATTAGGTTCAAAACTAGCTGGTACTAGAAACTCATCACTTATACCTTGTTGATAGCTATTATTAATGTAATCACTAATAGAAACTGTAGCAGTTTCACTGTTATTAACGATAACATCATAAGCTTTTTTTAGACGATTATAATTATTATCTCTATCCATAGCATAGTAACGACCACTAATACTAGCAATTTTTCCTATTCCTATTTCATTTAATTTAGCCTGTACTTCATCTATGTATTTTTGAGCACTATGTGGATCTACATCTCTACCATCAGTAAATAAATGGAGATATAATTTTTCAACATTATTTTGTTTACACATATCTAATAGTGCTAATAGATGATTAATATGTGAGTGTACTCCACCATCACTAACTAATCCAATTATATGTAATTTAGAATTTTCATTTTTAGTATGATTTATTATCTTTAGTATTTCTTGGTTTTCAAAAAATGTCTTACTTTTAATACTGGAATTAATAAGTTCTTGTGGTTGATAAACAAGTCGTCCAGCACCTATATTCATATGCCCAACTTCTGAATTACCCATTTGTCCAGCAGGTAAACCAACCTCTTCACCACTAGCTACTAATGTACTATGCGGATATTTATTCCACAAGTAATCGTAATTAGGCTTATTAGCTAACTTTACTGCATTACCTTTTACTTCTTCTCTTATTCCAAAACCATCAATTATGGTTAATAAAATTGGTCTCATTTTTTTCTCCTTTTTTATAAATTTTCTTTTAAACAAAATGCTGCATAAATAGGAACGTATTTAATTCCCTTCTTTATACTAAAATTGTCTTCGGTAAAACGAATTGCCTCAGTAATATCAAATTTACTCATAAATAAAGATAACGATTTAGCTTTAGAAAGATTTTTATTTACTATTTCTATTGGTATTACTTTACCAGCCCTAGTTTGAACAACAAATGGTACTTCTGCCTTACCATCTGATTGATAATAATATAAATTGTAACCACAGGAAACAATAGTATCTGCTAAATTATTTTCATATAGAATGTATTTCAAGTTGTCATCAGTAAATAGTTTGATTTTTGATAAATGCATCATCATAAATAAAATACCTGTATCATTTAAATATAATTTAAAACTTTCTGGATCTTTACATTTACTAAGTGGCGGTTTTACCTCGCTTATTTTATGGCACTTATAGATAATACCATTGTTAGTTAAAAATTCTATTGCTTTCTCATAGTCCTTACTACGGCCACCAGTTCTCATTAATCCATATTGGAATTTTCGATTTGGCTTTAGTAGTTGATAAGGAAGAATATTTAATACTTCATTAGCTCTTGATATATCTATTAAGTTATCCATATATAGAAACTGTTCCTTATAACAATCTAATTGTTTTTCGTGGATGATTCGAACTTTCAAATCAGTTTCTTTATTGATATTTGCTTGAATACTTTCAGGGAGACCTCCGGTCATTAAATATTCTTCATAATAATCCATGGCTATATTATGAAATGGCATTGGTTTATTATTCCTATATGATGTTTTGATAAAATCAATTAGTTCGATATTTCCAACAGCTCGTAAATATTCTTCAAAGTCCATGGCAAACATATATTTATATTGTAGTTCTTCACCTTTAAATGATAGTAGTTTTTCTTTTAATGATGTAATCATAATAATGTGATAATCATTAGCTTCTTTTCCAAATTTTTTAACTGCTTTAACAATATCTTCATCAATCACATTATCTAAAATAATCAAGGTATCATTTTTCAGAATTGTTTCTCCTACTAAAATAGATAACCTAGCTATTATTTTATCAATAGTTCTTTCTTTTTGCATTATACTTAATAACTGTTGATTATTACTAGTATTAATGTAAGCTACTGTTTTATATTCCTTTTCACCAAATTCAATAGTTGTATAAGTTTTACCTATTTGCTTATTTCCATATATTAGAAGTGGCTTTCTATTTATATCTTTTTTCCATTTAAGTAAATCTGAATATATTTTTCGTTCCATAAATCGTACTCTCCTTACATTATTTATAATTCTATTATAATTTCCTTTTTAAATAATGTCTAGTACTAGAGTAAGAAAAGTCTAATTTATTAGAACAAAAGAATAAAAATTAAAATTTTTATTCGCCTTGGTAGTTGCCTCCCAAGTTTCCTACTTCACAGATAGAGT
>CAKPDJ010000092.1 GCA_934148875.1 uncultured Bacilli bacterium | reverse complement strand
AAAGAAATTTATAATAGTGACGAACGTTTCGATGTTATGAAAGAATTAAATAATAAAAAGGATTATAGTTTAGTAGTAGGAATTGTATCTGGAGTAATTATTGTTGGTATCGTAGCAGTAGCTATTATTAGTAGAAAACAAAATCAATAAGTTTAGTAAACTTAAAGTTTAAGTATATGAAAGGATAGTATTAATTTACTATCTTTTTTGGTATAACAAAATTATTTTAATTAGTAATCCAGTTAAGAAATAATTTTAGTAGTATTAAAAATAATAGTCGATGTTAATGCCGGAATTATATATTAATAAATACATTAGAAAATAAGGTTCATTATAAAAAATTGGATAAAAAATTAATTTAAAAATAAGTTTGTAGGAATATCTATCAAAAATAAGTAAAATAGGGTATAATAATAGCAAATGAAGGAGTAGTTTAAATGAGAAGATACAATCAAAATGAAATAGATAAACTAGCAAATATATTAAAAAATGATGGTGTAATTAGTGTTCCAACAGATACAGTATATGGTATATGCGCTCGCATTAATTCAAAGAAGGCATATGATAAATTGGTTGATATTAAGAAGCGTCCTGCCAACAAATCATTTCCTGTACTATGTTTAGATGAAAAACAAATTAAAAGTATTGCTATTGTAAATTCAGAAGCAGAAAAATTAATTCATGCTTTCATGCCAGGACCTATCACACTGGTTCTAAACAAAAAGCCTGAAGTCTTCTCATATATTAATAATGCTGGTACAAGAGTTAGTAATGAAATTGCTGTTAGAATTGTACCATTAAAAGTTTTGAAAGAATTGATTCAAAAAACAGGAAGTCCAATATTTTTAACAAGTGCTAATGTAAGTGGAAAAGAAACATGCAATAGTTTAACTGATATTGAAAATGTATTCCCAAATTTAGATGGAATGTTAGAAGGAGAAGTATCGTATGGACAAGCTAGCACAATAGTGGATTGTACTTCCGATGAAATAAAAATACAAAGACCGGGACCAATTTCAGCAGAAAAAATTATGGAGGTATTAAAAAAGTAGTCAATGTACAGTCGGTTATAAATACGCAATAGAAACTATGAAATTAGTTCAAAAGATTATTTTAAAATTATCTCAATATGATTGTTTGCTTAGAGGGTAATTTGCTTTTGTATAACATAGGTGTTTATCATTAAATGAAATACTGATGGCATCTATGTAGAAGAATATTTTATAAAGGATAAAATAATTGTAATAGATAATCACTATTATTAAAGATATTTTTTCTAGAAAAAGATTAGATGTTGTTATTAAATCAGAAAAAGAAAGTGAATATATTTTGATGCTTGAACTACGTAGTAAGAAATATGAAAAATTATGTGAGGTGGGATTATGAAATCATTATTTATAAATACATCAACAAGGAATACAGTGGTATCAATAATTGTTAATAATGAAATTAAGTATCTCTATAAAAATGATACAATTAAAGATTTAGTTATTGATTTAATGCAAATTATAGATGCTGCATTTCAAAATGCTAAAATGAAACCAAATGATATTGATGCAATATTTGTAACTAATGGTCCCGGATCATTTACTGGAATTAGAATAGGTTTAGCAGTAGTAAAAACAATGGCTTGGAGTTTGAAAATTAAAGTAATTCCAATATCAAGTTTGGAATTTTTGGCTTCAACGCAAACAAATAAAGAATATACTGTGTCATTAATAGATGCAAGAAAAGGTTATGTTTTTGCTGGAGTCTATGATAATAAATTAAATTTAATATTTGGTGATTCATATATGCTATTAGATGATTTAAAACAAAAACTTGGTGGAAAAGAAGTATCTTACGTATCTAATGACAAATTTGACTTTAAAGTAAATGAACCCAATTATGATATATTAAAAATTATTAATAAGCATAAAAATGATTTTGGAATAAATCCGCATAAGTTAAATCCTAATTATTTGAAAAATACTGAGGCCGAAGAAAAATTTAATGAGGGTAGGTAATAAGATGAAAAATATATATATTTTAGCTATTGAATCTAGTTGTGATGAAACTAGTGTTTCAATTATAAAAAATGGTTGTGAAGAAATAGCAACAGTAGTTTTATCACAAATGGACACCCATGCTAACTATGGTGGAGTTGTTCCTGAAATAGCTAGTCGTATGCATATTGAAAATATAACACTAGTTATAGAAGAATGCTTGAATAAGTCTAATATGACTATGGATAATATAGATGCTATTGCTGTTACTTATGGTCCTGGATTAATTGGCTCTCTGTTAATAGGTGTTATGTCAGCTAAAACACTTGCTTATATTTATAATAAACCTTTGGTGCCAGTTGATCATATTGCTGGGCATATATATGCAAATAATCTGGTTAGAAAAATGGAATTTCCTTTAATAGCCTTAGTGGTATCAGGTGGTCACACCGAATTAGTTTATATGAAAGGGCACTATTCTTTTGAAGTGATAGGTAGTACTTTAGATGATGCAGTAGGTGAAGCTTATGATAAGGTGGCTAGGGTTATTGATTTACCATATCCGGGAGGCCCTAATATTGATAAACTTGCTCGAGAGGGTAATGATACTTATGATTTACCGATACCATTAAATGATGATAGTTTCAATTTCAGTTTTAGTGGACTTAAAAGTGCAGTTATAAATTTGGCACACAATGAAAAACAAAGAGGTAATGAAATTAGAAAGGCTGATTTAGCACGTTCATTTGAAAACAGAGTTATTGATATTTTATCTAAAAAAACACTAAAAGCAATACATGAATATAATGTAAAAAATCTAGTGGTAGCTGGCGGTGTATCTGCAAATAAATGGTTGCGTGATAAATTAACTGAATTATGCGAAAAGGATGGTGTAAATTTGATTATACCAGAAATGAAATATTGTACCGATAATGCGGCTATGATAGGTGCGGCTGGGTATTTTGCTTACAAATTAGGTAGGAGAGCGGACTTAACACTAAAAGCTAAAGCAACAGATATTTTAAGTTAAAGTTTATATTAATTAAAAAGAAAATTTATAACCAGAAAATTTTAATTTTAATTAGTTTTTAGATAAATCGATGATGCATTATGGTATAGGTGAAGTTAATATATGTGTGCAATGCATATTAGTATGAAAATAGTTATAATTGAAATTTTTTGCTAATAGTAAAAACAATTTACAATCCTTTTCATAGACTATTATGAGGAGGAATATAAATGGGAGATTATAAAATAATCGTTGACGCTGGACATGGTGGTGAAGATCCTGGT
>CAKPDJ010000091.1 GCA_934148875.1 uncultured Bacilli bacterium | reverse complement strand
AGAATGTATAAAAGAGCATTAAATGATGCTGAAGTAAAAAATAATTATAATCAAAATATTACTGGTGATAATTTGTTATTTAATTTTGATTTAAAAACTAATCTTAGAAAAGAATATAAAAATAATGTTGTACAAATTAATAATACAGTTGAAGATTTATCTGGAAATAATACTGCTAATACAATTACTGGAGCTACATTCAATGATGAAGGATTAGTATTTGATGGAGTGAATGATGGTGTTCTTTTACCAGAATATTCTATTTCTTCTTTGAGTAATGGTTTTACTTTGGAAACAATGATTAGTGCCAGTTCAATTGATTATGATGGTGAAATGTATTTGATTGGAAACCTTGAAGAAGGTGGAAATGGTATTGCATTATATAAAGGAAAATTTGGAATGGGAGTGTTTGATTCAGGTACTTATAAATATATTGGACCAGAAACTGAAGAAGTATTAGAGGCAAATAGAAAATATTTGTTAACAGGGGTATTTACTGGTAGTAGTGTAAAAATATATGTTGATGGTGTTTTAATAGGAACGACAGCTTATTCAGGAACAAAGCGTGATCCGTTAGGAAGTACTCATTACTTTTTAGGATGTAATCCATATGGTAATAGATGTGTGCAATCATACTTTAATGGTACAATGTATGAAGCAAGAATGTATAACAGAGCATTAAGTGATGATGAGGTTAGTAATAACTATAATGGAAATATTACTAGTAGTGGTTTGTTATTTAATTTTGATTTTAAGAATCAAGGTAAATATAAAGAGAATAGTGGAATCACAATACCAGAAGAAAATATTTTAGCATATTATACATATGTTCCAAGATATAGTTATAAAATATGGGAAACAGGTACTAGTTCTCAAGGAAAAGAACAAACGATAGATATTCAATTTGAAAATGCTAGTATGAAAAAATCTACTGGTACAACAGTAGGATCTTACATAACCCATCCAGGATTTACTTTTGGTGATTTAGAACTTAATGGTATCTGGGTAGGTAAATTTGATGTTTCTGGTACTTTGGATGAACCAACAATTCTTCCAGATAAGTCAATGTTTAGAAGTCAAAGTTTATCAACGTTTTTCAAAACTTCTTTAAAGTTTTCTGGAGGTAGTCTTTTAGATAGTGGTAATGTATCATTCTCTGGAAATAGTACTTATGGGTTAACAGCAAATGCAAACTCACATATGACAAAGAATAGTGAATGGGGAGCGGTAGCATATTTATCACATTCAAAATATGGAGTAAATAGAGAAGTGTATATTAATAATTCATCATATATGTATACTGGAAGAAGTGGAGGAAATGTTGGAGGTAGTACTCCGATAAATGGAACATATACAGATCAAACTTCAACGACTCAATATAGTATTTATGGTTATTATACATGGGATGGTTATTTATTAAATTATAATACTAATACAAAAAGTAGTGTCAGAGACTTAACAAAAGTAGCAAGTACTACCGGAAATATTACTGGTATATATGATATGGTTGGTGGGGCATGGGACTATGTTATGGGGTATTACAATGGAGCAAGTACTACGTGGGGAGCAACTTCAGATAGTAATTATGCAGGTTTTAGCAGTAAAATAAATGGTAAGTATTATGATAATTATTCAACAACAAATTTGTTAACGGCATGTAATGGCGGATTATGTTATGGTCATAGTTTATCAGAAACAAATAATTGGTATGGAGATTATATGGTTTTTATTGATACTAGCCATCCATGGCTTGGACGAGGTGGCGTGTATTATGATGGTTCTACTGCTGGTATGTTTTTCTTTTATTATGGTAGTGGTGACGTCTATAACGATTATAGCTTTCGTTCAGTAATCATATATGATCCTACAGCTAAAACTGCAACTAATCCTAAGATATCTTTTGGTACTAACGGTAATACTAAGTATGTTAATGGTAATGTATCTAGTACGATAATGGTATCTAATGATAGTACTGAACTTGATTCTTCAACGCTTAAATATATATATTCTACTAGTAAAACAGATACGCCAAATACTAGTTTTACAAGTGGAAATAGTTATACATTAGAAAATGCTACTGGTACATATTATTTAATTGCTAAGGCATGTAATGTATATGGTTTATGTACTACAGAAGTATCAAATCCATTTTATGTAGATAATACAGTACCAACTCTTTCATTAACAAAAGAAACATATCAAGAAGGATTCGATGGTTGGACAATGCCAACTGGAGGTAGTGTAAGTAATGGTATTTTAACATTATCTCAATCAGGAGCAGCATATTCAGGTTATTATGAAGTTAATGGAGAATATTGGCATGTGACATATGATGGTTATTCTGAGACAGCCTCAACTTCACATGATTCTACAACTGGTGATGCAGGCAAGGGTGACGGAGGAATTATGTCTAGTTCTGAGTATTTTGATGCTAATAAAGCTAGTGTAAAATCTCAAAATGGATATGCTAGTAATGGAAACGCACCACAACTACCATTAAATACTTGGAGTAATAATATTAAATGGAATGGTTATTCAGGTTATGGAGCAGATGTCAAATATTTAAGATTTCTTTTTAGTACTGGAAGTTCATATTCACAGCCACCAATAAAAATAAGGAACTTTAAATTATGGGGACAATTATATAGTAATAGTTTCTATAATATAAATATTTCAAAATCAGATAATATTGGAATAAAGACAACAAAATATGCAGCTGGAAATCAAACAGAAAGTTATTTTGCATCAAACGGAACAGTAGTGACAGATAATGTAATTAGAGTGACAGATAACAATATATATACAGTATATGTAGAGGATGCGGCTGGAAATAAGAAGATATCAACGATAACCATTGATAAAATAGATAAGGTAGCACCTAGTGGTACAATTTCAATCAGTTTTAGTAGTGGAACGTTAAAGGGGACTGTAAGTGCAAGTGATAATATTAGTGGAGTTTCTTCTTATATGTATGCTCTTACTACAAATAGTACTTGTCCAACAAGTGGATATACTGAATCGACAAATAATTCTTATTCATTTACTTTATCGGGTACTGGTACTTATTATATATGTACAAAAATTAAGGATAATGTTGGAAATGTTAGTGCTGCAATTAGATCTTCAGCATATACATTATCTGATACAACAGCACCAACATGTACTATTACAGTAAGTGGTACAACAGTTACAGCAACATTCACGGATAATGCTGGCGGAAGTGGTATTAAAGGTGAGGCTACTAAGACAGCTACTATCAATGCTGTTAAAGATTATACTTTTACAGCTGAAGACAATGCTGGTAATAGTACTAGTTGTGGAATTACAGTAACAAGTACAGATCATGATGATGGTTATGATTATTTAGGCGCTGGTAGAACTGCTATAGGTGGATGTAAATGTACAAAGGGTAGTTCAAATAAAACAGTTTCTTGTCATATGAGTGGTACTAATGCTGTTTGTAATTCATGTCCTTCAGGATATTCAATCAGTGGTAATACTTGTTCTGTTAAGAGAACATGTTCATCTGGATGGACTTTAGCTAGTAATGGAATTACATGTTATAAATGGCGTGGTATTAACTATTATTGTAATTCTGGAACTAAAATTAATGATAGTTATTGTTATACTGAAAAATAGTGAATGTTTTATTCACTATTTTTATGCGTTGTATAAAACTTTGTCATTGTTAAAATATGGCTTTTTAGTAAGAGTTTTAACTTTATGATTAGTTTTAACAATTTC
>CAKPDJ010000090.1 GCA_934148875.1 uncultured Bacilli bacterium | reverse complement strand
TTATTACTATTAAACTTACTATAGCTAATACTGTTATTACTATTTGTTTTCCTCTATTTTTCATTTTCATACTCCTTGCCTAGTTTCTAAGTATTTTACTTAGAGATAACGGTTATTGGCCGTTATCTCTTTATTTTATAGGTCATTTTTGATAAATGTTGTTACAGAAAAATAAGAATAAATTATTTTATGATATTTGATATAGTGTTATTTTTAAATACTCTTATTAATCATTACGTGTTTTTAAGTAAAATACTTATATCCTTACTATTACATTTATAGTATACAATTTTTATTACTATTTATCAATCACTAATTTATTATTTTTAATTACTAATCAAAAAAAAGAAGCATAGCTCCTTTATTTAAAAAAATTTAAGTATATCATTAAAAGTAATATAAATCATCAAAGCAAGTAATAATATAAATCCAATGGTATGAATTTTATTTTCTGTTTCAGGTTTAACAGGACTACCTTTAATCTTTTCAATAATTAAAAATAAAATTCTCCCTCCATCAAATGCAGGCAATGGAATTAAATTAATAAATCCAACATTAACACTAAGAAGTGCAATCAAATATAATATATTTTCAAATCCATGGCTTGCTTGTTCACCAACAATATTATAAATTCCAACCGGACCAGATAATTGATTAATTGATAATCCACCAGTAAATAATCCCTTAAATGTAATTACCATTTGTCTAAATAAACTACCCATTTTTGTAAAAGCAAATTGAATAGATGCTACAAATCCATGTTTAACTTCACCTTTTGAAACAATTCCTACTCTATAAATAGTATTACCATCAACTTCTTCTTTAATAGGTTTAACATCTATATTAGTTTCTTTTCCATCTCTCTTAATAGTAAAAGTAATGGGTTTACTTTTATCTTCAACTTGTAAATAAATAGAAACATCATCACTAGATTTAATCTTATGTCCATTTATTTTTAAAATTGTATCTCCTACTTCTAATCCTGCCTGTTCAGCTGGATTATTAGCAACTAATTCAGAAATAATTGGTTTAGATGTAGTAGCACCCCATCCTAGTGCTATAACAAACAATAATATAAAAGCTAAGATAAAATTATTCCCAGCACCAAAAAACATTACTAAAAATCTTTGCCATGCAGGCTTAGATTGAAGTCTTCTATCACTAGGAATTTTTATCTTATCATCATTATCCAAATCTTCACCAGCTAAAGAACAAAATCCACCTATAGGAATAGCTCTTATAGAATATTCAGTTTCTCCTTTTTTACTTTTCCAATGAAATAATCTAGGCCCCATTCCAATCGCAAACTCATAAACATAAATTCCAAACATCTTAGCAAATATAAAATGTCCAAATTCATGCACTAAAACTATTACTCCCAATATAATAATAAAATAAATTAAGTTAAGCATAAATTATCCTCCTATATAATACCTATAAATAATATTGCCGTAATAACTACAAAAATTAAACTATCAAATAAATCCAAAACTCCACCATGACCAGGTATTAAATTGGAAAAATCTTTTTGATTATAATATCTTTTTATTTGTGAAAAAATTAAGTCTCCAAATTGCCCAATCAGCGATAAAGTAAGTGTCACAATCAAGATTTGTATAAATGGTATTTCACCATTAATAACAGTTAAATAATACATTATTCCACCAAAAGTTCCCATAATAGTACCACCTATTAATCCCTCTAAAGTTTTATTTGGGGATATTTCTTTAGCAAGTGGAATACTACCAATTAGTTTACCCGTAACCAATGCAAATATATCAGTAAAACATGTAATAACTAAAAAATAAATAAGATGAGTAATTGAATAATTACGAATAATAATCATTAAATTAAATGAAAAACCAATAAATAATACCGAACCAAGCAAATATAATGCATCTTGTAAATTATATTTATTATTATCTCCAATTATCACTAATGGAACCATAAAAGCAAACATCATAAAAGTCAAAATACGATAATCAAGCATAATCATCAATTCGTTGCTTTGATAGTTATTTAAAATCAAAAAACCAACTGCACCATAAGCAAGAATTTCAATTAACCACGATAATTTTCTTGTTTTTAATTTTAAATCAAATAACTCATGAAAAGCAAGTAATCCAACCACTAAAATCAAGCCAGCAAAGAAAATGCCACCTTTCATAATAAATGGAACAAATATTAGTAATAACAAAATAGAACTAATAATTCTATTTTTCATTTAAACACCTCCATTATTAATAAATATTACTATCCATAATCATTATAATACACTTTTTCATATACCACAATTATAAAAAAGGAAAATATTACACACAATAATACAGGTGATAAAATGTATTATATTAACTATTTTTTCATTTTCGCTATTATAGGTCATCTAATTGAAACACTAGGAACCAAAGGATTTAATAGTGGTATTTTATATGGATGGTGGACACCAGTATATGGATTTGGTGTAATTATAATTTTATTAATAGGAAAACTGATTAACAAATTTAACTTTTCTAATAAAAAAATACTAAAAATATTTATAACATATCTACTATGCACCATTATATTGACATTAATTGAACTATTAGGCGGATATCTAATAAAATGGATATGGCATACAGAAATATGGAACTATGAAAATCATAAATTTAATATAGGACATTATATATCATTAGAAATATCAAATATTTGGGGAATAGCTGGTATATTTGTTTTATACGTATTGAAACCATTATTTGATAAGATAATAAATAAAATACCAAAATGGTTAACTTATACTTTAATAACACTATTTACAATTGATAGTATTTTAACTCTAATATTAAAATAAAAGAATCAATACCTAACTTCTAAAAGCTATCAATATTGATTCTTACTTTTTTATTATCATGGACATAGCTACTAGCCTGAACTAAAGTTCTAACTGCATTAGCAAGTTTTCCACCTTTACCAATAACTCTACCCATATCATCACTATCAACTAATACCTGAATAAGAACTGTATCCTCTTCATCACTCTCGAACTCTTTAACAGATACATTCTCCTTATTCATAACAAGTGATTTTACTAAAAATTCAGTTAACTCCACTAAATTCATAACTATTTACCTTGCTTTTCTTCAGCATATTTCTTCATAATGCCAGCTTTTGATAGTAAATTTTTAACAGTATCAGAAGGTTGTGCACCATTCTTTAGCCATTTTAAAGCTACTTCTTCGTTAATTTTTGTTTCATCAGCTATTGGATTATAAGTTCCAACTAATTCTAGATATTCTCCATCCCTTTTTTGTCTAGAGTCACTAGCAACGATACGATAACTAGGTCTTTTTTTAGCACCCATTCTTGTAAGTCTTAATTTAACAGCCATTTATATCCCTCCATTTCTTAAGTCATACTTAGTATATATCATAAGAATATAACTGTCAACCTTTTTTTGTTAACAGTCAACAATTTTAATAATAAATTTTAGCAATAATATAATTAACTATTAAATAACGACTATTATATCTACCCATTTATTTCTTTTATTTCTTCTATTGATAAACCTGTTAATTCCGAAATAATTGAAATATTCATATTTTTATTTAGCATATTCTTAGCTACTTTTCTTTTACCTTCATTTATTCCAATGGCCTTTCCCTCATCTAATCCAATGGCTTTGCCTTCATCAATCCCAGTAAGACGCATATCTTCCATATCAAATGCTCTTCTCTCTTCTACATCATACGCTCCAGCAAACTTTGGATCCATCAATAACTCTTCTATCTTATTTACCGCTTTCATATAATTACCATCTTCCTTAAA
>CAKPDJ010000089.1 GCA_934148875.1 uncultured Bacilli bacterium | reverse complement strand
AGTAAAATCTTATTAAAACATAATTTTCTTCCTTTTTATGTGTCTATTGATAGACAATATGAATTAAAAATAATTGATGATATATTAACAGAAGAAGAAGCAATAAGTAAGGCTATTGAAGTTGCTAAAAATAAATTACAAGCTGGTAATAATAGAATAATTAGTATTGAGGATGTTAAGATAGTAGCAAAAGATACTAATGAATCTAAGATTACTTTGAATTTATTTTTTAAGGTACATGAAGATATTACTGATTATATTGAAGAGACTAGTCAAGAAAATATAGATAACTCCGAAGAATAATTTTCGGAGTTTTATTATGACATTTTTATGGTGGGAATTTATTAAAAAAATATCTTGCATATTAGAGTAGTTTGGTTTATAATTAATTTAAGGTAAGTAATTAAACAAACAAAGTATTTCTTTCCTAAGTAATAATATCAAACGAATGTTTGATAGAAAGGGGTTAATAATCATGAGAAAAAGCTATAATAATGTGTTAACTTCAAGTTTACTTGGGGGGGGGGCAAATAATAACAACTGTTTGTTAAATGAAAAGAAAGATAACTATGATATAGAGAGTTTAAGCAATTAGACTCTTTTTATCGTAGTTTTTTTGTTGGAGAAAGGGTGTACGTTTATGAAAAATAAAAAGATATATATAACATTATTTATAATTTCAATAATTTTCTTAGGAATAGGTGGGACATTAGCAGTTTTAACAACATCATCAACATTATTAAATATCTCTCAAATAAAGTCAGGTAATTTAACGATGACTGTTGATGGTGGTGGTAGTGAAAACGTAAGTTTGTTTCCTTCTACTTGTACTAGTGAACATGCTATTAAAAAGACTATTAAAGCAAGTGCAGTTAATACATCAGGTGGTAAAGTATCATTTAGCATTGGTATGAATGTTTCAACATTGTCTGATGATTTAAAAAGAGGTACGATGAAATATGCTTTATCAACATCGGCAGATAGTTGTACTGATGGATTGATAGCTAATGGTAATTTTAGTAATGCCACAGTAGGTAGTGATATATGGATAGTAAAAAATGATTATGATAATATAACTAATTCAGGTAATACTTATACTAAAATATATTATTTATATATATGGTTAGATCAAATAGAAACACAAAATTTATCAGGTAGTATATCAGTTAATATGAAAGGAACATCTAGTAATAATCCTGATTTAACGACAGAACCTTCTGTTAATGAGGTAAAAACATTATATTATGAAATAAAGAGTAATGCGGATACAACAACTACTATAGATTTTAGTAAAACATCTGAACAGGATAATACAAATGGTGTTTATATGACTACTGATACTGATTCAGGTAGTCCTGTATATTATTACCGTGGTAATGTTAATAATCGTGTTATATTTGCTAACTTTTGTTGGAGAATAGTAAGAACCACTGAAACGGGTGGAGTAAAACTTATCTATGATGGTGTACCAAGCAATGGGCAATGTAATAATACTGGGAGTGCTACGATAATAGGAGATTCAGCATTTAATAAAAACTATGATAATGCGAAATATGTAGGATATATGTATGGAAGTAGTATTGATGATGAGACATATACTCATGATTCAGATATAAAAACTACAATAGATAATTGGTATGAAACTAATATGACAAGTTATACATCACAATTAGAAGATACAGTATGGTGTAATGATCGAAGTTATACTACTAGTGGTTCAGCTTTACGTTTTGGTGCAAATACAAGATTAAGTACGAATAAAACGCCAACATTAAAGTGTCAGAATACAAAAGACAAGTTTACCATAAATACAAGCAATGGAAATGGGGCATTAATATATCCTGTTGGATTAATAACAGCCGATGAGGTGACTTATGCCGGTGGCACTTATGCTTCAAAAAATAGTTCGCTTTACTTATATACAGGTCAATATTTTTGGGTGTTGTCTCCGTCTTTCTTCCGCAACTCGAATGCGAACGGGTTCGTCTTGCGCTCTGGTGGGTACTTGACCTACTACAGCGTCGATAGCTCTGGTGGGGTGCGTCCGTCCGTTTCACTTCAACCGGGGATAGGGATGACAGGAGGAGGATCAGGAACTTCAGCAGATCCTTTTGTGCTGATTGACGGACACTTTTGATTAAACCTATATAAATAAAGAACTTGGTAGTGTTTATATTCGCCCAATTATGGCAAATAATAGTACAAAACAATGATAATTTGAATCTATATAAATCAAAAAATTACAATTAAATTTTAATTTTTAAAATTATTGTAGTTTTTTTCACGCAAAAAAGTGTTAAATAAAAATTTAACATAAAAAGTAAAGTAAAAATTATAATGAATGTCATAAATAGAGTTGCATGTTAGTTTTAATTTTATAGTTTATATAAGAATTGTAACATCTCCGAAAGATAGTGAGACTTAAATTAAATATAGAAAGTATACGAATTGGCTTGCCGTTTTTACTATTTTTAACATATCTTATGTTGAGATATTTTTTGACATGAGTATAATTTTTAGCATAATCAATACCAATAATTGTAAGCCATAAACCTGCAAAGCAAACTAAACTATATAGATTTTCGTAAGCATGAAGATTTCTTGTTTTAGTTTTTTCTAAATTAAAACCATTAGTTTATTGTGATTTAAAAAACATTTCAATTGCACCAAAACGATGTGAATATTCGCGAAGTGCTTGATTAGGTTCAATATTAGATAAAATAAACCATGGATCATCGCTTAATTTACTTCTAGCAATAGATAAATTACACTTGAAATGAAAGGAACCAACCATAATATTTTCATGATATAAAGCATGATGTTTTTGAACCTTAAAATCTGAAAAGTTTTTATAAATATAGTTTTTTTCTTTTTTATCATATGTTAATATTCTAATGTTTGAGTTAATTTTAGCCCTAATACAAAAGTAATGACCTTTATCATGAATATGTTTCATCATTTTCAAATTGCAAAACCATCTGTCAGCTAAAAAAATTATTTTTGCTTTAATAGGAGAAAGAAGATTAATCACCTCATCAATAGCATTAAAAATAACCTTTTCACTAAACAACCACTTTTTAGTTAATTCATCGATTTCGTGATGTCTATTTGATTTAGTTTTATCACATTTAAACCAAATTGGAATAGATTGTTTGCCAATTTTAAGGGTAAACATTAAAGTGACAAAATTATTTTTCATAAACATGTGATCCATTACAACAACTAATTTATTGTGCTTGAGTGCTTTATGATTATTAATTATGTGTTTGATAGTACTATTAAAAAAAGCAATACCATTAAATTTGGGATTATTAAAGAATCTCCATAATTTCTTTTCAATAGATGACTGATTAGATAGAAAAGAGTCGTCAACAAAACACTTAGAAATATCTAAAGTGGTAATATTCTCTGCATTAATAATTGAAGAAATAATGTGTGGAATAATTTTGGTTTGAGGTTTAGAAAGATGCCAATCAATTTTGTTAAAAAAATCATTTAACCCCTTTACAATATCTGTTTCTTTATTATATAATTTAAAAAGTGTCCGGTAATAAGCCGTTTATAGTAGAATAATATATAGATGAAAATTAGAAGATAGTAATTGATTTTTATAGTTATCAATGGTATAATTTATTCACTTTGAGGTGTTATAGAATGAAAAAAGAATTAAGTAATTTACTATTTCCTAATATTACAAAAGATATTAATTATTATTTAGAAATGTATCCTAAAAGAGATATTTCTGATAAAGCAATAATTACAAGATTTGCTCCTAGTCCAACAGGGTTTATTCATATTGGTAGTTTATATACAGCATTTATTTGTAATCAATTTGCT
>CAKPDJ010000088.1 GCA_934148875.1 uncultured Bacilli bacterium | reverse complement strand
AACTTACTATAGCTAATACTGTTATTACTATTTGCTTTCTTCTATTTTTCAAAATAACCACCTACCACATAGTTTTCACTTATTTCATAATATTTATTCAGTACTTGTATAAAAGCATTGTCCTATCATAATCTAAACTAATTTTAGCATTCAAATGAATGCAAGTCAATGAATTTAATTAAGTGCATGTGAAAATAAATATATAAGGAGTGATAGCATGTATTTAAGACGATTAAAAGATCTTAGAGAGGATAACGAATTAAGGCAAGAAGATATTGCGAAAGTATTAAATATAACTCGTCAACAATATAGTTTATATGAACTAGGAAAAAGAACACTACCTATAGATTTACTAAAACAATTAGCTGAATTTTATAATACTTCAACAGACTATATACTGGAAAGAGAAACTATTAAGAATCAACATAAAGATAAAATAACTAACTAATACATGTAAAGTAAATAGTAAAGTTTAAAAAATATTATCAAAAAATTATTGAAACATTTATTTTTTTATTCTAATCTTAAACTAAGGAGGCAAGTACATGGAAAGAAAAATAAGAGTTGTTCAATATGGATGTGGTAAAATGTCCAAATATACAATGAGATATTGTTTTGAAAAAGGTGCTGAAGTAGTAGGAGCAATTGATATTAATCCAAAAGTTATTGGAAAAGATATTGGAGAAATAATTGCAGATGGAAAGAATGATAGAGGGGTCAAGATTTCGTCAAAAGAAGATGCTAAAGAATTATTATCTTCTTTAAAACCGGATATATGTATTATTACTACTATGAGTCTTTTAAATGATTGTAGTGAAATTCTTATGTTGTGTGCATCCCTTGGTATTAATGCCATCACTACCTGTGAAGAAGCATTCTATTCTAAGAATTCCAATCCAACTTTATATAATGAGATTGATGAATTAGCAAAAAAGAATAACTGTACTATTGCAGGTAGTGGATACCAAGATATATATTGGGGTGAATTAGTAAGTGCACTTGCCGCCTCTACCCATAATATTCAAACAATCAAAGGAGAATCATGGTACAACGTTGAAGACTATGGAATAGCATTAGCTAAAGCTCATGGTGCAGGATTAACTCTAGAAGAATTTGATAAAGAAGTAGCCAAAGCTGATAATATTTCTGAAGAAGAAAGACAAAAATTAATTAACAATGGTACATTCTTACCAAGTTATATGTGGAATGTTAACGGTTGGTTAGCTTCAAAATTAAATTTAACTATTATTAGTCAAACTCAAAAATGTATACCAGAAACATATAATGAAGATATTCACTCACAAACTTTAAATATTAACATTAATAAAGGAATGGCTACTGGTATGAGTGCTTTAGTAACAACCAAAACAAAAGAAGGAATAACACTAGAAACTAAATGCGTTGGAAAAGTCTATGCACCTAGTGAATTTGATAAAAATGAGTGGACTATTATTGGTGAACCAAATACAACTTTAGTAATTAATAAACCCTCAACTGTAGAATTAACATGTGCAACCATTGTTAATAGAATACCTGATGTTATTAATTCTAAACCTGGATTTGTATCAACAGATAAGATGGATGAGTTAAAATATAGAACCAAACCATTAAATGAATATATTAAAGATTAAAGACTTTCAAAATGAAAGCCTTTTTTTAATCAAAAATTTCCTTATTACCACTACTATTTTTAGTATAAACTGTAAACTGTTCTTTATTATCACATATAACTAACAACAAATCGCTTATATCATCATACCCCATCTTAGACAAACGTGTTATGACCCACTCTCTATCTTTACCTATATATTTAATATTATTATCCATTAAATTACCATCAATGACTAAATTACTACACAATCCATTATTAGCTACTTTAAGTTTCATATCACTAGGAGTAACTGGCAAATATTTAGCCTTAGGCAAAAAGCTAACTTTACCACTAGGCTCAAGTATACAATAAGCAATTTGACTAAAATCATAATAACCATTTTCACGAGCTATCTGTAATAAATCATTAATATCTAATCTACTTTTTTTAAGATTATTATAAATTAAATTACCATCGTTCATTAAAATAAGCGGAGTACCAGTAAAAAATCTTCTAGCGGTAATACTCTTGGTTGTTAAAAAAGAAATAAAAGTAGCTATACCACCATATATAATTATCGCTAGTATTCCATCAAGATAGTTAATAGAATCATCAACTGAAAAACTTGCGGCTATTGAACCAATACTGATACCAATAATATAGTCAAATAAATTGAGTTGACTTATTTGTTTTTTTCCCATCAATTCTGTAATAATAAATAATACCACTAACGATAAAACACTTCTTAAAATCAAATCACCAATACTCATCATAATATCACCAATAATAGTATGGATAAATAATATTTTTGTATACAAAAAAGCAGTAATTACTTACTGCATGTTTTCAAAATTTGGATGCTTAGGAAGTCCTGGCATAGTAATTATATTATCGAGTAATACTATTATCATTTCACTTCCCGTTTGAATAATTATATTTTTAACATTAACCTTATCTAAATCCTTAGGATAAGCATATTGTGTTTTAGCAATACAAACAGGATAATGATTAAGTTTAAGAGAATCTATTAAATCCATTTTTGAAGTAGCTTCAGGACTGAAATCGATATTTGGTACATTATAAACATCTTGAATAATAGTAGTAATTTTTTCTTCAACTGGTGCCTGATTATCATATAAATAAGTAAAACTATTATCACTACTTAAACCAACTTCTGTAATGTACTTAGCTAGTTTAATACTACCACTACTTCCCTCTTCATAAGAGTTAGTAATTATAGCTTCTACTCCTAAATCATGACAGTATGCTTTTATTTTATCAAGTTCTTCTGCTTTATCTTCTTTAAATTGATTTATAGCTACACAAAAAGGTACATTAAACTGTTTTAAATTATCAATATGAAGTTTTAGATTATTAAATCCACTATATTGTAAAGCCCTATTAGTAACAACTAACACTACATAATTAGGAATAATATTATCATTACGACACACAATATCAAAGAATTTTTCACTACCTAAATCACTACCAAATCCAGCTTCAGTAACAACATAATCAGCTAAAGATAAACCTAAATTAATAGAATTAATACTACTACATCCATGAGCTATATTAGCAAAAGGACCACCATGTATTAAAACTGGATTTTCTTCTAATGTTTGAGCTAAATTTGGATAAAATGCTTGTTTTAATAGTAAAGCCATTGCTCCATCTACTTTAAAATCTTTTGCATATATTGGATTGCCATCTTTACTAAAGCAACACAATATATTACCCAATCTTCTTCTTAAATCATCATAATCTTTAGCTAAACAAAATATAGCCATTACCTCACTAGCAGCCGTAATATTAAAATTTTTACGTAAACTTCTATCATTAACATCTAAACAACGTTTAAAACAAATACTATCTTCATCAATGTTTAACTCATTTCCCTGATAAATATGATTATCTATCGCAGCAGCAAGTAAGTTATTAGCAGCCGTAATAGCATGAAAATCACCAGTAAAATGTAAATCTATCTCTTGACTAGGAACAACACTTGCCATACCACCACCGGTTGCTCCACCTTTCATACCAAAAACAGGTCCAAGCGAAGGTTCACGTAATACAGCTACTGCCTTCTTACCAATTTTACATAAAGCATCATCAAGTCCAATACTAACAGTAGTTTTTCCTTCACCATAAGGAGTTGGATTTATAGCTGTAACTAAAATTAGCTTTGAATTAGTATTAGGAATATAGTTCTTATTAACTTTAGCCATATAATTGCCATAACAGAATAAATCATCCTGGCTTAAATCTAGCTTTTTGGCTACTTCAACAATATTCTTCATATAATCACCTCATTCAATAATATATTATACAAATAATAAATTACTTATAACTAAATCTAGCTTCACTATACCATAATTTAACTAACTATTCAATATGAAACCCCGCTTCTTTAATAAAGAACTGTAGAGTTACAATTGATGTGACACCATGTAAGTACAAAAAAAGCAAAAAATCCGATAAAATATTAATTGAACA
>CAKPDJ010000087.1 GCA_934148875.1 uncultured Bacilli bacterium | reverse complement strand
ACTAAAACTTACAACATAACAGTAACACGAAAAGAAGATAGTGATACAAGTTTAAAAAGTATAGGAGTTAAAGGATACGATATAGTTAAAGTAGATAATAATAACTATACATTAACAGTAGAAAATAATGTAACAAGTGTTGAAATAGTAGCAGAAGCGTTATCAAGTGTAGCAAGTATTTCAGGAACTGGTGTTAAGAGTTTAATAGTAGGAGAAAATAAATTTGGAGTTATAGTAACAGCTAAAAATGGCAATATATCTACTTATAATATAGTAATAATAAGGAAAGCATCATCAGATGCAACATTAAAGAGTTTATCAGTATCAAGTGGAACATTATCACCTACATTTGCAAGTAATATCACAAATTATAAACTAACAGTAGAAAATAGTGTAACAAGTTTAACAGTAACACCAATAGTAAATAATGGTGAAGCTAAAGCAAGTGTTACAGGAAATACAAGTCTAACAGTTGGAAGTAATACAGTAAGTATAGTAGTAACAGCAGGAGATGGAACAAAGAAAACATATACAATAACAGTAACACGGAAAGAAATTAGTAATTACATACCTGGTGATGTAAATAACGATGGTAAGTTTAGTGTAACTGACATTATAGCTCTTAGAAGATATCTAGCTAGTTTGATAAGTGATATTAACGTAGATAATTCTGATGCTAATAGAGATGGAAAAGTAACACTAACTGACTTAATAATATTAAGAAAGAGATTAGCGGGATTAGGAGGATAAAATATGAAAAAGAAGTTATTCATTATTTTTACATTTATATTATTTATAATTCCATTCAGAGTGAAAGCAACAACAATAACTATTTCAAGCAATAGTAATGAAATAATTGAAGCTAACAGCGAATTTACATTAACAATTAATGTAACAGACGGAAATAATGTACTAGGATTATTAGGAAAGCTATCATATGATTCCTCCAAATTGGTATTGACATCATCAAATGGTTTAAATGGTTTCGTAATGACAACAGGATCTAATGTTTTACTAGATTCTATAAATGCAAAAAGTGGTAATTTTTCAATAGGAACATTAAAATTTAAAGCCAAAGAAACATTTAAACCAGGTGACAGTACAAACATATCATTAACAAATGTAGTTATTTCTGATGGTTCAAATGAAGTAGTTGTTAATGATACAACAAAAAAAATAACAGTTGCTACCCCAAAGTCAACAGATAATTCATTAAAATATATTGCTATTAATGATAAAACAATAGATAACTTCAATAATAATACTAAAAAATATCAAACAGTAGTAGAAAATAATATCACTACTGTTAACATAACTGCACAAGCTAACGATTCAAAAACAAAAATAAACGGTACGGGAAGAAAGATGTTATCACTATATTCTAACATTTATATTATTGAATCAATTAGTGAATCTGGAGCTAAAAGTACATATACCATAGAAATTATAAGAAAAGATGAAAATGGTAATAAAGCGCCATTATCTAATAATAGCAAATTAAAAAATTTATCAGTTAAAGGTTATAACATTTCCTTTTCAGATAATAATTATTCATATGACATCACGGTAGCTAATTATATCAATGATTTAGAAATAATAGCAGAAGCATCATCTGATAAATCACATGTAAATATAGAGAAAAAGCAATTAGAAGTAGGTCAAAATGTAATAAAAATAATAGTAACAGCCGAAAATAATGAACAGACAGTTTATACAGTTAATGTAACAAGAAGTAATGAGATACCAACTATAAGTATTGATAACCTAATACAGTTAGCCAATGTAACTACCAATGATGTTAAACTACAAATAAATGAACCAATATTAAAAAAGAGTGAACTATCATTATTAAAAAAATACAATAAAAATGCCATCATTGAATTTGATAATTATAGCTTAATATTATCTGATTATGATGATAACAATGATTTAAATCTAGAACTATACTTTGATACAGAAGAAATACAAAATGCAAAAAGTATCATGGACTACAGGGAAGGTATATACTTTAAACTAGATACTAACAATAAAACCAACATAGATTGTTTAATGAAAACAAACTATTCAAGTAATGTTAATTTATATCGTTTTGATAAAGAGGTTAAGTTTATAAAATTATTAGAAAATAATGATAATAGTGTACGAATTAATGATATGAAGTCAGGAATATATGTATTAACATTAGCAAATATGAATAGTAATTATATTAGTGTTAACAACACCAATAATTTGTATGAATGTATACTTAGTATTATCATGTTTATACTATGCGTTATAGTATCACTAATATCACTAAAATATTTTTTATCAAAAAAGCGTAATAAATAATTTAAATAAAAAATTGTCAAATGAAGTGATATGATAAAAGTAGACGAAGAGTAAAAACACTCTAGTCTACTTTTTTATATGTAAGGAAAGTGCGTTTGGGTTATTTTTAAATAAAAAGTCTCAATAGAATCAAGACTACATCAAAAAAATTAAAGTTAAAAGCTTTTTCATACAAAAATCTTAATTTTATTCTTTTGTTCTTTACAAATTATCATAAAAGATGTACAATAACCGATACTGAAAAGAGGGAAGAGGTATGACAACAGCAATTAATAATGAATATGGGCTATATTTAAAGAAAAATAGTAGCCAAATAGCAGAGTTAATTAAATATTATAGTGATATTAACAATAACATAAGTTATGATGACATTCAAAATCAAATAATTAATATTATTGAAGGAGAATTTAAAAAGAATAAAAATGTTTCTTTTGAAAAAATAAAATCAGTTATAGAAAAACATTTTGCATTTTTAGATAAGAAAAAAGAAGATAATAAACCAATTGTATTAGATACGAAAAACGAAGATGAACAAAATTTATTGATATTTAAACTAATTAACGAAGTATTAGAAACTGATGTTGATAATATTATAGGCAGTCTATGTAATAAATTAAAAGATAGCAAAGTAGAATTGACGTTAAATGATTATATTAGAATCATAAAAAGATATAAAGTAATAGCAAATGCATTAAAAGAGTTAATTGATGAAGAATGTGATACTACAGAAAATAATGAAATAATCATACCTAAAGATTATAAAGGAATGATTAGAGAATTTATAGAAGGGTATTGTATGTCAAATGGTATCATAATATATGAACCACTTGATGTTAATGTCGATTCAATATACACAACTGATAGTACTAGTCAATATTTTAAAGAGATGGGTAGTATTCCTATGTTAACACCAGAAGAAAAATATGATTGTGCACTTAAGGCAAAAAAAGGAGATGAAATGGCTAAACGTAAATTGATAGAATCAAATTTGCGTTTGGTTGTTTCTATTGCTAAAGTATATGCTAAAGGCAATATGGAATTCTTGGACTTAGTTCAAGAAGGTAATCTTGGCTTAATTAGAGCAACAGAAAGTTTTGATCCAACTTTGGGATATCAGTTTTCAACATACGCAACATGGTGGATTCGTCAAGCTATTACTCGTGCTATAGCAAATCAATCTAAAACAATTCGTGTACCAGCGCATGTATACGAAACTAGTCGTAGAATTAATATTGTCAAAAATGCACTAACTAAACAACTATGCCGTGAACCAACATATGAAGAACTTGCTAAAGAAACAAATTATAGTGTTGAAAAATTAAGAGAATTAGATGTTATTATGCAAGATCCTTGTGCACTAGAGAAGCCAATAAATGACGATAGTGATTCCACTCTTGAAGAATTTGTTGCTGATGCAAAAGCAGATGTTGAAAATGAAACCTTACATTATCAAATGTGTTCAGATTTAGAAAAAATATTGGATACTATGTTAACTAAAAGAGAAAAGGAAATAATAGTTAGAAGATTTGGATTAATAGGTGATGATTTTCAAACATTAGAAGAAGTTGGCAAAATATATGGTATTACTAGGGAAAGAGTGCGTCAAATTGAGGCTAAGGCAATAACAAAACTAAGAATTAGAGGTAAAAATTTAAAAGAATATTTAGATTAAAGATATAGTGAAAACTATATCTTTTTTTATATATAAGGAAAGTGCGTTTGGATTATTTTTAAATAAAAACGCCTCAATAGAATCAAGAATACAT
>CAKPDJ010000086.1 GCA_934148875.1 uncultured Bacilli bacterium | reverse complement strand
TTATTATGTTTCTCAAATTTATTATAACAAAGGTTTTTCTTTTTTTATGTCTTACCCCAAATTATTTTACACTATCTTAAGCAAGAAAATCTTGCTTTTTTTGTGCTTTTGTAGTATAATATGGAGCAATTAAAGGGGTGGAAGTATGGAAGAATTCAATATATCTGAGTTTATCAAATATTACTTCAGTCAGATTATTATTGTTATTTTTCTCATCATCTTTGGTGTTTTAGCTTGTTGGTATTATACCGATAATATACAAATTGCAAAATATAAATCCCAGACAAGTTTAGTACTAACTAGTACTGGTGAGATTACGCAAAATGATATTTCGGTTAATAAAAATTTAGTTTCGACATATCGTGAAATAATTAAAAGTAGAAGAATATTGAATCCAGTAATCAAGAATTTACAGTTGGATTTAGAGCCAGAGGAATTAAGTGACAAAATTAATGTAACCAGTACTAATGATACTGAAATAATTGTAATTACAGTAGTAGACGAAGATAGCAAAAAGGCTACTGACATAGCAAACGAAATAGCTAAAGTATTTCAAGAAGACATAGGTAACATGATTCCTATTGATAATATAAGTTTAGTGGATGAAGCTGTTGAAGCAAAAAAACCATACAATGTTAATGTAGTAAAACAGTACATTATTGGTGGTGGAAGTGGCTTTTTACTTGGTAGTATGATTGTTACAGTAATGTTCTATTTTGATGATTCTATAAAAAAACCCGAAGATATTGAAGAAAAGGTTGGACTAAATATGTTGTCCGCTATACCAAAATATAAAAATAAAAAGAAAAAAAGGAAATAAGGTGGTATTATGTATCAGGAATTGATATTAAATAATGATCCTAAATCAATCATTAGTGAAGCAATTCGTACTTTAAGAACAAACTTACAATTTGCTTCAGTTGATAAAAAAATTCAAACAATTCTAGTTACTAGTAGTGTACCTGGCGAGGGAAAAAGTTTTATAGCCGCCAATTTAGCTGTTGCCTTTGCACAGAGTGGTTCACGAGTATTATTAGTAGATTGTGATATTAGAAAAGGTAGACAGCATTACATATTTGGTTGCCATAATCAAAAAGGCTTATCAAATTTATTACTTGATAATATAAGAGAAAATTATCAAGAATATATTCAAGAAACTAAAATTAAAAATCTTTATGTAATGTTTAGAGGTGTAACTCCACCAAATCCATCAGAACTATTAGGTTCAAGCAAGAATAAAGAATTAATTTCGATATTAAAAAATAATTATGACATTATCATATTTGATTCTGCTCCAGTAAATGGTGGTTTAACAGATTCTGTTATAATGTCTACATTAGTAGATGGGGTTGTTATAGTTAGTAGTCACAAAGAAACACCAATTAGTTTATTAAATAACACTAAGAAAAATCTTCAAAATGTTAATGCCAACATTTTAGGAGTAGTTCTAAATCGTGCTAATAGTAAATCAAAAAAATATTATGGACATTATTATGGATAAAATAGTCGATATTCACACACATATATTACCAGGTATCGATGATGGAGCTCATGATATTGATGAAAGTGTTAAACTAGTTAACCATTTATATAATAATGGTATAACAGATATTGTTTTAACATCACATTATGTTCCAGATACTTCTTACAATTATAATCAACTTGTAAGAATAAAACTTTTAGAAAATCTAAGAGAAAAAGTTGATAATGATAATATTCATTTATATCTAGGTAATGAAGTTTATTTATCAGAAAATGTAATTGATTTATTAGAAAAACACGAAATTAGCACTATAAATAATACTAAATATATGTTAATAGAACTACCATTGACAGGTTATTTAAATAATTTGCAAAATATAATATGTGATTTAACTAGCTATGGAATTATTCCTATTATAGCCCATCCAGAACGTTATAGTTTTATTCAGAAAAATAAAAAAAGAATTGGAGAACTATTAGAATTTAACTGTTTACTTCAATGTAATGTTGATAGCCTAGTTGGCAAGTATGGTAAACAAGCTAAAAAAGTAATGAAATGGTTACTAAAGAAGAATTTAGTTCAATTTGTTGCTACTGATACTCACAGTATAAATGATTCTAAGGAACTAATAGCTGCCTACTCAAAATTAGAAAAACTAGTAGGAAAAAACAAATATATTGAATTAACAAATATAAATCCAACTAAAGTATTAAACAACCAAGATGTTCAAGGAAATTTAGAGTACTTAATTAAGGAAGAAAAAAGAAGTTAATGAAGTTAATCAAATTTATGATTTACTTCATTTATTTTTGATTGATAATGCTATAATTAGTACAAATTAAAATTCAAATGTACTAATCTACATTAAATGATTTTCTTTTTTTTATTTTTCTGCTATACTTATTATGATTTGAGGGTGAAATAATGAATGAACTTTTTGAAAAATTAAAAATAACTCCTAATGATTTAAAACTATATAATTTAGCTTTTTCTCACTCATCTTATGTTAATGAAAAGCATCTAAAAGCAGACTATGAGAGATTAGAATTTTTAGGTGATGCTGTACTTGATTTAGTAATGAGTGATTATTTATATAATCATTTTCCACTACATGAGGGAGATATGACTAAAATAAGGGCTAATTATGTATGCGAAAACGCCTGCTTTACTTATGCCAGTAATTTAGGTTTTAGCAAGTATATTAAAGTTGGACACGGTGAAGAAAAAGAAGGTGGACGCTTTAAAAAAGTTATTTTAGCTGACATTTTTGAATCATTTATGGGAGCTATCTATTTAGATTTGGGATATCAAGAAGTAAGAAGAGTAATCTTAGAGGTTATAACTCCTTACATCGAAGATAAAACAACAGTATTTTTTAACGATTATAAAAGTTCATTACAAGAATTGGTACAAACAGATCAAAGAAATCTTCATTATGACCTAATAGAAGAAAAGGGACCAGCACATTTAAAAGAATTTACTATGGCAGTTAAGATAGATGGTATTATATATGGCACTGGTGTAGCTGGAAGTAAAAAAGAAGCGGAACAAGAAGCAGCCAAAAGTGCTCTTGAAAAGTTAGCAACACTTGATTTCAAAAAGTAATTAGGATATAATATACAAGTATTTAAGGAAGTATTAAAATGTTAAAAAAATCAAGTAATTTATTTAGTAGTATTACTGACAGTATAAATCAAGTTAAATTAAAAATGCTAGCTTTAAGATGTAAAATTGTTGAAATTAATTTATTATGTATTTCTAAACCATGGCTTTTAGATGACCCTATATTTTTTGAATACTACAACCGTCTAATTGATATGGAAAATGAAAGCATTAAAGATATAGAAACTTTAGAAACAACAATTATCCTGTACGAAAAAGCATGTATACCAGTTTTAGTTGCAGATTTAACGGATGAGCTTGATATAATTAATGAAAATATTTTCTTCGAATATGAATGCTTCGAGTGCATTAAAGAATATTTAAGTTTAATAAGTAATAATCAAATCGAAGGGAATCAAATTTCTGAATGTTTAGAACGCATTGAAGAAATAAATACAATGTGTATCAATCAAAGAACCCTTAATGATGACACTTTAAAAAAATTAAGAAAAGAGAGGAGAGATACATTTGAGCAAAATTAAAATATTTGCCTTAGGTGGCTTAAATGAAAACGGAAAAAACATGTATGTTGTTAATGTTGATGATAACATTTTTGTATTTGATGCCGGTTTAAAATACGGTACAGATAAAATGTTAGGAGTAGATTATATCGTACCTAACATGGATTATCTTGTAAAAAATAGAAAAAATATTAGAGGAGTTTTTTTAACTCATGGACATGATTCAAATATGGGAGCCATCAGTGATTTAGTTCAACTAATTCCTGAAATTAATGTTTACGCAACTAAATTTACTATGGAGCTTGTTAAAAATGACTTATTAGAATATGGTATTACATCAGCTAATTTAAAGGAGATTAGACCACATTCCAAAATTAATTTTACTAAAGAATTATATATATTCCCAATTAGTGTAACACACTCAATACCTGACTCAGTATGCTATGTATTATATACTAAAGATGGTGCGATTGTTTATACAGGAGATTTTGTTTTTGATTCTACTATGAAAGGACCATATAATACTGACATAGGAAAATTAGCTTATGT
>CAKPDJ010000085.1 GCA_934148875.1 uncultured Bacilli bacterium | reverse complement strand
ATTATCCCTCTAGATACAGCATAATTATAAAAATCACTATAATCTTTAGTAATTTCTTTACTATAATAATCACAAAGTAAAATTACACTACATCTTCTTTTTTGATATAAACGTATAGCCACATTTAAGCTATCATAACATCCTTCACATATGACCACCATATAATCGTATTCAAGTATAATTGGAGTATTAGGATAATTAAAGAAAATATCTTCAACAACATCAATATCATTTTTAGATATCCTATTTTCTACTATACGATTTCTAAGATTTTTAAACTTCGTTTTGGTCATAAACACCTACCTATAATTACAATTATTATCAAATATATTTATAATATTAATTAGTTCTTGTGTAAGTTTTTTGATTTTTCTAATTGTAAAGAACTTAATCTTTTTATCATTAAGCTTTAATTGATAATCAAGCGTATCTTTTAATAAAACAATCAATCTTTTATAACTACCAGGAATATTAGTAATATCATCAAACCAATTCTCGATTACATCGATATCACCTTTAAATCTTAACTTTTCTAAAGTAGAGAAGAAAGTTTTATTTGAAATTAAAGTCTTACAAACTAAACTTTGTAACAAATAAGCATTAGATTTATAAGATTTTTCTAATGAATACAAAGTATTAATAACTTCTAAATTAACTATATTATAGTTACTAAAAGAATTAATAATATTAATAACAGATTCTGTTTGTTTAGTATTAATAATTTCTTCTAAAGTAGAACTATCTTGTTTCTCAATTGGCATCAATGTTTTGGC
Source organism: uncultured Bacilli bacterium (assembly GCA_934148875.1). Taxonomy (GTDB): domain Bacteria; phylum Bacillota_I; class Bacilli_A; order RF39; family UBA660; genus Alloscybalousia. Next base: position 3,448 of record CAKPDJ010000085.1, on the reverse strand, counting down.
ATCATAAACAATATAAGTAAGACCAGTCCTTACATATAATTTATCTTCCATAATTTTTAATTCTTGATGAATAGAGTTAAGCGCATGATTAAATTCATGAACTAAATTATCAAGCAACTGCATAAGAGAAATATTTTCATAATTGTTCAAAACAATACCTTTATTGGTAATATATTCAGTACCATTATAAGTAGGAATACTACGATAATATGCTTGATAAACTTGATCTTTTCTATCATCAATTAAAATAGGAACATTATTAAAACAATCAATTATATACTTTTCTTCATTAATTCCATATTTAATGATGAATGCTGGTATTATTAGATACAATAAGTGTGTAATATTATCAGGATAACCATATTTTTGTTGTAATTTTAAAGCATTATCAACACCAATTTTTATTAATTCATTTATATTTTCATTATTCATATTAACTCACATTCCTTTCACTTCGTTCAAGGCACACATAGCGATAAAAACTTGAACAAAATTTATTTTATATATACAATAACAACCTTGAAGGAGTGTGTACTACAAAGCACGGTGGGGTGAGTTGCAGACTTCCTGTAACTCTTTGGATTAAATCAGCATATTAACCAGTGCAAATGTGATTGTTTCAAGCACACATAAGTAGTCATTTTAGGCTGTAGACTAATCATTGACTTTAGTTAATTCTTAGTGTTAATCACATAGACAACTCACTCCTTCAAATTTTTTTTGAAAGGAATTTAAATTTATGGAAGTTATTTATTCAAAAGCATGCGGTGTTGATGTGCACAAATCTTTTATTGTTGCAGTCATTTGTGACTCAACTTCCATCACACCCAAATATTTAAGAAAACGTTTTTCTACCTTTAATAATGATTTAATTCATTTTAAAGATTGGCTTTTGGATAACGATTGTCAAAATGTATGCATGGAATCTACTGGTAAATACTATATTCCTGTATACAATGCATTAGAAGGCTTTATTTCTAATGTCGTCGTTGCCAATCCTAAATGGGTTAAAGCTATCAAAGGTGAGAAAGACGATAACAAGGATGCAAAATGGATTGCAGACTTGTTTAAAATGGGATTAGTTCGTTCTTCTTATATTCCACTTAAAGACTTTAGAATCTTAAGAGAATTTACAAGATATCGTTTCAAACTTACTAATACCAAATCATCTGAAAAAAATAGATTTACTAACGCCCTTACTGTTAGTAATTGCAAACTAGATATGGTTTTTACTGATATATTTGGTAAGTCATCTCAATCTATAGTTAGCATTATTTTAAACAATGATACTTTTTCAGATGAGGATATTATATGTTGTTTACGAAAAAATTGCAAATCATCTCATGAAGATATTTTATCTTCAGTTAGTGGAATACAATTAACAAACGAACAAAAACTAAGAATTAATATTGTCAAAGATCATATTGATTATATTAATAACCAGATAATTAAACTAAATGATATAATCGATACTTTAGTTGAACCGTACAAATCTTACATCGATTTACTTTGTACAGTTCCTGGCATTGATAAAAATTCTGCAATTGGAATTTTATCCGAAATAAGTAATGATATGTCTCAATTTAAATCACATTATCAACTAGCTTCATGGGCTGGCCTTGCTCCAGGTTGTAATGAATCTGCTGGTAAGAAAAAATCTGTTAAAATTTCTCGTGCTGGTGTTTATCTTAAACCTTACTTAGTTGAGGTCGCTCATTGTGCTGTTAAAGATAAAAATAACATTTATTATGCTAAAAAATTTGAGAAAATTTCAAAACGACGTGGTAAGAAACGAGCTTACATTGCAATTGCCAGAAAGATTTTAGTATCTATCTATCATATGTTCAAAACTGGTGAAGTTTGGAATCCTACCGATTTAGCATCTATAGAAACACCAGTCGAAGATAGAATCAAATATACTAAAAATAATTTCAACCAATCATTTAAGCAATTATTATCTTTAGGACTTACAACTGATGAATTAATTAATTTAATTAATCAGAATGCCAATAATTTGTCTACTTAATTTTTGAATTTCTTTGGGGTAAGGGGAAGTCTGCCTTTTTTTGCCTAATTTATAAAATAAATTTTATTCTTTGTTTTCAGACTACCACCCTAATTTGATTATATCACTGATTATTGTTAATTTAAAACACTTTTTACATAGAATATTATTATTTTTTTCTGCGATAAGTATAGATTCTACGTTTAAGTAGTTTAGTAAATTCAGCTGGTAATTGATAACTATTTATTGGTTCTATCAATTGTTCATCATTTATAGCTGTGTTTTTTATTTTTAACAATTCATTATTGGTATCATAGATGATACTTCCATAATTTAAATCTCTTAGTAATTTGTAATTGTATGCAGAAGTTTTTCTTTTATAATTATTAGTAGATTGAGTATTAAATAATATTTTCAAGTCATTAATTTGAGTTTCTCTTTTACTTAAAGTTATATTGTTTTTAGGATCTTTATTATTATCTACAATTACTACTTCTATTCTTTGCATTCCACCAACACGATATGGTGATAAATAAATACCTAATATTTGATTGTTGTACTTTTGAATATATTTTACACAAAGTTTACTGACTGATTTAATTATTTCTTCATGCACACTAGAATTATTTTGTTTAGCCATTATTTTACCTCATTTCTATATATTTATATACTATAACTTATTTTTTATTCTTTTACAAGAAAAAAACTACTATTTATAATGAGATTACAATGTATATATAAAAAAAGATCTGCACTTGTGCAAACCTGATTTTAATTTTTTATCTTGTTCCTAATTTTTTTTGTTTATGGTTGGAATCTGTAATATTTTCTACATATTGATTTGGATTTTCTGTTATTTTATTAGTACCATTACCTTCATATGATTGACGTTGTCTATCGTACCATTGTCCTAATTCCCCTATCTTCAATGGTACATCAACGTTTTCTTGTTCTATATTGCAATCCCATTTTAATCCTAAATTATTTAGTGATTGAATTTGTTCTCTGCTTATTTTAAAAGTTTCCATATAAAAATCCCCTCTTTCTTATATGTGCTGTATAATACTACAAAGTCATTCAAAAGTCAAGAAATACTTCTAATAGCAAGAAAAAACTACTATTTCTAGTAGTATTATTTTGATTATTTGGATGGAGTTAAAACGATGCGGTATGAAACTAATGAACTTCCATTATTTGGACCAAAAGCAAAGATACCAGCAATTGTACCATCTGCAATACCACCACCACGCATAAACCATGAACTAGATGAAAAAGTAAAATGAGCATAATCACCATACCAACTGCTTCGTGATTTAGAAGTACCATTACCATCTGCTAAGTTGCCAAATGGTCCCATTTCCCCTGTTGCATCTCCTAGAAGTCTATAATTAAACTGAGTGCTAATGGTTGATGTATATTTATCCCAATATTTTGTATAGGTAC
>CAKPDJ010000084.1 GCA_934148875.1 uncultured Bacilli bacterium | reverse complement strand
TATTTTCCTCTTTTCTATATGCAAAGGCCTTTGCGATAGTCAATATAACAGAATTATATATTAATGTAAAATGACCAATTTTAATAATTCAAGCCAAAATAAAAACCAATCTTAAAAATCTATTTACTAGAATTTTAAAATCGATTCTATTATTTATCTAAATTTATAAAATCATATTATTTTTAATAATTTATAAATATTAAAATTACATATGTAATCTCAAAATCTCCAATACGGTGTACCACAATCACCATAATGCATATTTGCTGGACTAACTACTATGACTTCATTACTTTTAAATTTTGTTCCATCTTCACACTCTACATCAACAAAATTTTTTAATATAAAAAAGTGATTATCCTTTTTTTTCAACTTGAAACTTGAAGACAGAACTTGATGAGGGTAATACATCTTCTAGATTTACTGTTAAAGTATGAGTTCCTTCTGTATAATTATATTGATCTTGAGTAGCTTTAACATCATTTATCATGACACTGCCATCAACAAAATTAACAAAGTTATCATCAATTACATCTGTAACGATAGGTTTTGCATAAGTTTTATCAGTATTATTTTGAATAGTAACTGTATATGTTAATTCACCATCTACCCAATTTTTTTTATCAGCTTCCTTCTTAATAGTAAGTCCATCCACCATATTAACTACCATAGTATTAGATGTAAGGGAAGTTGGTATGTCATTATAAGTACCTGTTGCTGTTACAACATTATTTAACTCGTTCATAGTCACCTCCTACTAACATAAGTATATGAGGAGATTACATATTTATTTCAAAAATCATAAAAAAAGAATAAGCTACTTGCTTACTCTTTCCACATCAAATTTAACATCAATACCATTAAGGTTAACTTCATCTACATTCAAATCTTTTTCTATCAAATCAATAGCTAAAGTTTCTTTTTTAATAGTATCTACATAGCTAGAAATGGCATCAACAAACTTTTGATTATTAGCATAATAAATATTAATTCTATCTGTAATTTCAAAATCTTTTGTTTTTCTTAAATTTTGTACTTTACTAATAAATTCACGAACAATTCCTTCATTTATTAATTCATCTGTTAAAGTAGTATTTAATACAATAAAATGATTTCCCTCATGACTTGCATTAAATCCTTCTTTAGAAGAAACTCTAATTTCTACCATCTCAGGTGTAATTTCTACTTCTTCATTATCAACTTCCATTTTAATAGTACCATTATTTTCAAGAGTGTTAATATCATCATCATTTAAACTAGTAAGTTTATCTTGGAATTCTTTCATATGAGAGCCAAACATCTTACCACAAATCTTGAAATTAGGTTTTACCTCAAAATTCATATATAATGATAAATCTTTAGCGAAAGTAACTTCTTTTACATTTAATTCTTCTTTAATTAAATCTACTAAATCAGAAATAATATCTTCATTTTTACCATCTAAAATAACTTCACTAATTGGTTGTCTTACTTTAATCTTAGCTTCTTCTCTAGCATTTCTTCCAAGTGAGATTAAATCTCTTACTAAATCCATTCTACGTTCAATTTTCTCGTTAATTTTAGCTTCATCACAAACAGGATAACTAGCTAAATGAACACTTTCTTCACCAGTTAAATTAGTATAAATTTCATCAGATACAAAAGGTACGATTGGAGCAATCAATCTAGAAACTCCCTCTAACACTTGATATGTTATCTTATAAACTGCCTTCTTACTAATATCTAACTCACTACCCCAGAATCTTCTACGATTACGTCTAATATACCAGTTAGATAATTCTTCATTTACAAAGTTATTTACAAGTCTTACTGCCTTATTTAAGTCATATTCATTCATAGCAGCAGTCATATATTTTACTAATTTATTATATTTAGAAAGTAACCATTTATCAATTTCTTCTAACTCTTCATATTTAACTTCAAATTCCCTAGGGTCAATCTTATCAGTATTTGCATACATCTCAAAGAATGTATAAGTATTTTTTAGTGTATTAAAGAATTTAGACTGTACTTCTTTTATTCCTTCTTCATCAAACTTAAGTGGCATCCATACTGGAGATGCATATAACATATAAAATCTAGTAGCATCTGCTCCATATTTTTCTAAAATACTAAATGGCTCAACTGCATTTCCCTTAGATTTATGCATTTTTTGTCCAAATTTATCTAAAAGTAAATCATTTACTAAAACATTCTTATATGGACTGCAACCTTTAACAAAAGTAGAAATTACTAATAAAGAATAAAACCAACCACGAGTTTGATCAATTCCTTCACTAATAAAATCGGCTGGGAACTGTTTTTCAAATAAATCTTCATTCTCAAACGGATAATGATATTGTGCAAATGGCATAGAACCAGAATCAAACCAACAATCCATTACTTCTTTAACACGGCTCATTTCTTTTCCACAATTTGGACATTTAATATGAATGTCATCAACATATGGTCTATGAAGTTCAATAGATTCATCAATATCCTCAATAGCTTTTTCCACTAATTCTTTACGAGAACCTATCATTTCATCATGTCCACAACTACATCTCCATAATGGAATTGGAGTACCCCAATATCTATTTCTAGAAATAGCCCAGTCGTTCATATTTTCCAGCCAGTTACCAAAACGTTTTTCTCCAACGTATTCTGGATACCAATTAACCGTTTTATTTGCCTTAATAATTTCATCCTTAAAAGCTGTTGTTTTAATATATAAACTAGGTTTTGAATAGTAAACAAGTGGTGTTTTACATCTCCAGCAATGTGGATAGTTATGTACCATTTTTTGTTTCTTAAACAATTTATCTTCACCTGCTAAATATTTAATAATATCAAGTTCAAGTTCAGGATCAACTACTAGTCTTCCCTTCCAAGGTCCTTCTGTATAACAGCCATTTTCATCTACAGGATTTAACATTGGTAAATCATATTTTAACCCAACTTCATAGTCATCTTGACCAAAAGCAGGTGCTATATGTACAATACCAGTTCCATCTTCCATAGTAACATAGTCAGCTACCGTTATATAAAAAGCTTTTTTATTAACAGATAAAAATGGTAAGAACTGTTCGTATTCACGATATTCTAAATCTTTTCCTAAATATTCTTCTACTACTTCAAATTCATCACCTAATACTTTATGAGCAAGTTTTTCTGCTACGATAAAGTTATGTCCCTTTGATAAACACTTAACATATTTTTCATTAGGATTTACACAAGCTGCAACATTAGAAATTAAAGTCCAAGGAGTAGTAGTCCAAATTAATAAATAAGTATTATCTTCATCTTTCATTTTAAAGGGAACTGTTACTGTATTAACACTAATCTCTTTATATCCTTGAGCAACTTCATGACTAGCTAGTCCTGTTCCACATCTAGGACAGTATGGTAAAATCTTAAGTCCATCATAGATTAATCCTTCATCAAAGAATTTCTTTAAAATCCACCATTCTGTTTCAATATAATTATTATCATAAGTAATATAAGGATTTTTTAAATCAATAAACTGACCCATTTTGTTCGTAAAATCTTTAAATGATGCTTCATTTTTCCAAACAGATTCACGACATTTTTCATTAAATTCTTTGATACCATACTTTTCAATATCTGTTTTACCACTAAAACCTAATTCTTTTTCTACCTGTACTTCTACTGGAAGTCCATGAGTATCCCAACCCACTTTACGAAGTACCTTATAACCTTGCATCGTCTTATACTTACAAAAAGTATCTTTTAAAAGTTTTGCTAACATATGATGAATTCCAGGCATACCATTAGCTGTAGCAGGACCATCATAAAAAACAAAATAATCTTTTCCTTTTTCAATTGATTTATTTAATAAGTCTTCTTCTAAAAACTTATTCATTAATTTTTGTTCTACAACACTATTTTTTTCTTTACTTAGTTCTTTAAACATAAATTACATCCTCATCCTTTCACTTTCTCTCATTATTTTACGAATTTGTTTAACCGGTTCTTCCCCATAGATATGAGAATATTCTTCAAGTTCATGTCTACAAGTATCTTTTCCCATTCTAATACTATATACATATCTAGAATGACCAATGTTCGTATATGTATACTCAACTTTACCTAATGTGCAATAATCATCCAATGCTAATGCTAATTGATCATTTATATCTTTTGGTACTGTATTAAGTAATTTCATAGATAAATCACCTAATCCATCATGTAGTTTATAACAAGGATTTTCTATAAATCTATATCCCTTTATATTTTGATAATAACCAACTG
>CAKPDJ010000083.1 GCA_934148875.1 uncultured Bacilli bacterium | reverse complement strand
TGCTTCTATACTTCTTAAAAGTGCTTTAGCTAATGCATCATTCATCATATTTATTTTCTTTGTTTTTATTTCTTCTAATTGCATATTTAACCTACCTTAATTCTTGTTTTATTGAAGCAAGACGTCTTTACTTACAATTATATTATTTCTATTTTTTTCAAAATATCTAAGAAAAACAAAAAAAGAAACAAATTCTTAAAAAATTTATTTCCCAAAAAGACAAACTTATTAATTTCATACTAAAAAGTATCTAGTCTAATCTAGATACTCTTCATTTACTTCTTTATCAATTGCTTCTTCTGCTTTAGTAATATCACTATCATCAACATCATCCATTATAACTTCCCATGGATCTTCTTCCTCATCATAAGCAATTTTTACCTTCACATCGCCAACAATTTCTACTCCTAACTCTTTTTCTACTGTGTATTCAATTTTACCATTAACTATTTCAGCTCTAGTACATGAAGGTTGTTTCAAACTACGAATAATAATATCTTCATTAATAATACTATCCTGATCAGCATGACTAGGAACATTTACCTCTTCTAAATAATTAGTAGTTTCACGCACAACCTCAGTTTTTGTATCTCCTGAACATGAATACCAGATATTTATATCGTAACTTCCTTCAATATTAATTTTATTTCCATTACGATATCCCTTAAAATTATGATTAATTACCCAGCATCCTAAAATAGTTGTGGGAATACATTCAGGAGTTACTGTTTTAGTTGTAGTAAAAGTTTTTTTACCCTTACCAACAACTGCTTTTGTTACTATCTCTCGAGTACTCGCCATAATATCCCTCCTCTATTTTAATTTATGCTAGCTAGCTAAAATGTTTCCAAAAACACATAATAAAAAGGAACTATATTATATGTTCCCTTCTTGCATCATTAATAACCTTAGCATGTTTTTTAGATAGTCCTGTCACATTTCTCATAGAAATATCACGTTCCTTATCAGTGTGAGCAACTCTTAACAATTTATTTCTTCTTGATACATAACCATTAGAAATATAATAATTACTAGTAACAAGTGTCATATCACTCTCAAGCAAAAACTGAATAACCCTAAGTAATTTTTCATAATTACGTGTTATAAATTTAAAAGAATTAGAAATAAAAGGAATATCATATTCTTTAAATGATTGTATAGCTTTAATTAAATCAAGTCCAATTTTATCAGTATATCCATCTTCAATAGTAGTTCTATCTCTACCACCGCTAGTATTCATTCCATTTACAAAAATATTACTACAACTACTAATAGAAAGTTTATCAAAATATACCTCATTTTTATTAGAATTAGCAAGTATCTTTAAAACTTCAAAACTATTTGGATATTTTTTTATTATATTTAAATAATAATCATTTTCTGCATCTAAATTGATTTTTAAAGCCAAAGTAGATAAATCCAATTCTTTAAAATATTTAATAGCAGCACCAGTAATATCTTTCATTTCTGAATCAAGGATTTGTCTACCAAAATCGTAAGATTTATAAAATTGAGAACCAGCAGACTCAATATAACTATTACGAATAGCCACTACTACAAAACTTCTAATATAATTATTAGCATTAGGTAAATAAAAACTACCTTCTTCTAATCCTGCCAATAAAATAGTGTTTCTAAGTTCTATATCATTCCAATGATATATCAAAGAATACATTTGCACCCTAACATTATCGATTATTTTATCAACATTACTATCAGTAAAATTCTCTAACTGTTTTTTTAATATGTTATCTAAATAATATTCAACTTCTTCTACCATATAAACTCCTAATTAAATAAATCATTAAAGTAATTGTCTAATCTTGCTTTAATACTTTGGTATATCTCATTTAACTCCTGTTGTTTATCTACAAATTCAACATATAAAGGTATAGTATTTAATTCAGAAACTAATTCATTAATTTTTTCCTCTAATTCGTTAATATCCTGACCACAAGACTGTTTCTTTACCAATTTTTTCTGTAAAGTTTTAACTTGCTTAATCAAGCTATTACATCTATCATTTTTAGATAGTTTATTAAATAAAAATAAATAATCTTGATACTCTTTACTATCTTTAATAAAAACTACAATTTCATCTATTTTATTTACTATATCGTTATTCACAAATTTCTCCATCCAAACTCCAAGTCTTAGCAGCAGTTACTTTAACATCAACAATTTTACCAGTCAAGTTATCATTACCTTCAAAATTAATTAATTTATTAGTATCAGTATAACCATATAATCCCTCACGACCATTAGTATTTTTACCTTCTACCAAAACTGGTACAACACTACCAACTAATTTTTCATTATTTTCCAAGAAATATTTATTAACAACTTCATTCAATCTATGTAAACGTTCTTCCTTTTCTTCTAAACTAACATTATCCTCTAATTTAGCAGCAGGTGTATTTTCACGAGGAGAATAAATAAAAGTAAAGGCATTATCAAACTTACACTCATTAGCTAAAGATAAAGTTTCCATAAAATCTTCCTCTGTTTCACCTGGAAAACCAACAATAATATCAGTTGAAATACTAACATTAGGAACAATATCCTTTATTTTATGAAATAATTCTAAATAGCTTTCTTTAGTATAACGTCTACCCATAAGTTTTAAAATGCGACTAGAACCAGATTGAACGGGTAAATGAACACTTGGCATAATATTTGGATATTTCGCAATCACCTCAATCATTTTATCAGTAAAATCCCAAGGATGACTAGTCATAAATCTAACTCTAGGAATATTTGTTTTCGCAACATCTTCAAGCAAATCTTCCATATGGTAATCATAATCAAAATCTTTTCCATATGCATTTACATTTTGACCAAGCAATGTAACTTCTTGATAACCATCACTAACAAGCCCATTTACTTCCTTTAAAATATCATCCTTACTTCTACTTCTTTGTTTACCTCTAGTATAAGGCACTATACAATAAGTACAGAATTTATCACAACCATAAATGATATTAACATAAGCTTTATAATTACTAGCACGTTTAACTGGCATACCTTCAATCAAGTTACCTTCTTTACTGTAAACCTCTATTTCTTGTTTATGATTATTTAGATTTTCACTTAAAAGAATAGGAAGTCTATGCAAATTATGAGTACCAAACACAAAATTAACAAATTTATATTTATGTAGTATTTCATCTACTACTCCCTCTTCTTGTGCCATACATCCGCATAAACCAATAATTAAATTTTTTCTTTCCTCTTTTAAATGTTTTAATCTACCTAACATTCCAAAAGCTTTATTATGAGCATTTTCTCTAATACTACAAGTATTTAAAAGTACTAAATCAGCTTTTTCATAATCACTTTCCTCAGTAAAACCTAATTCTTCTAACATAGCTTTAATATTTTCACTATCATGCTCATTCATCTGACATCCATAAGTTTTAACATGATATGTTTTTCCTTTTCCTAAATTAGATAAATTATCATTAAATAAATATTCTTCTCTTACAACATTATCCTTATTTCTAAGTTTAGCATCTTTATAATTTGGTAATTGCATAATAACACTTCCTTGTCTTTATTATTATAAACAAAAGAAAAGAAAAAGAAAAGAAATATAATCTCTTTTCTTAAACATTTTCCTGTAATACATTTTTAATAATCACATCTATTTGTGTAGATCTTTGACTATTTAAAACTTCTTGTTTAATAATTTCAAAATTTGTTTTAATAAATTCTATTAACTGTTCCATTCTTGGTAGTAACTTTTTATCTGTTAAATTATTAACTATTATTTCTAGATTTGTTAATTTTGAATATTTCCCGTATTTATTACTTTTAATGTATGTATCATATAAATGTTTAAAGGATACTACATCAATATTATTAAATCTAGAATCTTCAAGTATTTTAACAGTAGTATAAATGTAATTTTCATTAATAGATTTATCCAATATTGTTTCACCATTATTATTTTTTATATTTGGTAAAAAATCTTTATTCTTCTTAAGCTTTGAAATAATATCTACTACATTAACATAATTGATAGAAACTAAAATATGTGCAAATGTATTACCATCAAGATTTTGATGATTAACATCCCAATCTTTGTTTCCCATATGTTGAAGTACTACATCATATGCTCCACATTTTAATAATCTAACTAATATATTGTTACCTGCATCATCGCAAGTATTAATATCAACAATTTTTTTCTTTAATAACATATCAACAAATTCAATATGTCCTTGTCTAATTAACTCAAACACCAGGGACGGGTCTTCGCTAACTAATTCCATTGTTTTTGTCTCATTATAAAACATTTTCTAAACACCTCTTATAACACGGGACAATTCAATATACTAACAGAAAAATTGAATTTTGTCAAATTTATATGAACGTGTTATTTTAAATTTGAAGTGCAACAAAGTTGCATTGAAAAAGACATATGAATAATCTATAATATCTATTC
>CAKPDJ010000082.1 GCA_934148875.1 uncultured Bacilli bacterium | reverse complement strand
TTAACAGGATGTACATTAGAGCCAGCATTTGATAGTAGTATAGAAGAATATAGTTGTAGTGTTAATAATAGTGTTGATACAACAATAATAACAGGAAGTGCAACAAGTGACACTACAAATATAAGTGGACTAGGAACAAAGAGTTTATCAGTAGGAGATAATACCTTTATAATAAAAACATTAGCAGAAAATGGAGATGAGAAGACATATACTGTTAAGGTTAATAGGAAAAAATCTGCATCATTATTAAAAAATGAAATAATGAAAAATAAAATAATTACCACAACACCAACTTTGACAACTTCAAGTAATAATACAAGTGATGCAGATGGATTATATAAATCAACTGCTACGAATAGTGGAAATGCAACATATTATTTTAGAGGAAATGTTGAGAACAACTATGTAAGTTTTGCAGGACAGATATGGAGAATAGTTAGAATAAATGAAGATGAAACTATAAGAATTATTATGCAAGACGGAATTAATAATAATGCTACTTATCAATTTAATTCAAATTATAATAATTATAAATATATGTATTATTCAAATAGTCAAGCTAAAACAACACTAGAAAATTGGTATAATGATAATATAGAAGCTGATAACAATTTATCTTCAAAAGTAGTAGCCGGTGACTATTATTGTGAACAGGCGAAAGTGAGAGCTTATTCTGGGTGGTCATCAGGAAATGCTACTATGTCAGTATATACGGATTATACCCCTAATTTTAAATGTACAACTGATGGAAATGGATATGGAATAGTAAACTCTGAGGTTGGATTACTTACTTATGATGAAGTAATGTATGCAGGCGGATACCCATATCAAGATAATACTAGTTATTACTTATACAATAATAGTAATTATTATTGGACAATGAGCCCAGCTGGTTTCACGGGTTCTCACGCTGGTACTTGGATTGGTTATACAAAAGGTTGTGCTGATTCAAGCTGCGTAAATACTACTCGTTATCTTCGTTTGGTTGTTAACTTGACTGCTGATGTTCAAGCAACCGGCTCCGGAACAAGTTCTGACCCTTTCATAATTCAATAGAATTATTAAAATCGATAAGTTAAATTTTTAGATATTGTTAATTGGGAGGTTTTAGGGATTACTAATAAATTTTTAAAACCTCTTTTGTTATGTCAATATTTATATTTTGATGAAAAGATTTATAGATGGTTATAAATTTTCCTATAGTAATATAAATTTACTTTTATATAATGAATGCTAAAACCAATAAAAAACTATTTCAATTTATCTATTTCTATGCTATACTAATTAATAGATTAAGAATATGGAGGAGACGACAATGGCATTTGATGGTATGAAGAAATTTTTTGGTGTAGAAGAGGAAACTACACCAACAGTAGAAGGTACAGAAGAAGAGTTTTATAGTGTATCTAAGGAAGATGCAGCTACAAGTGCAGATCTAGGAAGTAATAAAATGATTTTATTCGAACCACGTGCTTATTCAGAAAGTACTCAAATTACAGACTATTTGAAAAAGAGAAATACAGTTGTTGTTAATTTGAAGAGGGTTACTCCTGATCAAGCTAAAAGAATTGTTGACTTTTTAACAGGAAGTTTATATGCTATGAATGGTAGTTTACAAAAACTAGGCGGTGGAATTTTCCTATGTGCACCTAACAATGTAAATATTGAAGGTAAAATTACTGATGATACATCAAAGACAGCTAAGGGCAAGAAAGAAGAAAAACAAGAAGAAGAGTTCAATTGGTAAGTAATTAGTTTTATTAGTTGAGGTGGATTATGAAAAAATTTAGTAAGGAGTTAAATGGATATAATAAACAAGAAGTTAATGCTTTTTTAAATGATGTAATTACCCAAACAGAAAAAGTGCTAGCTAAACTTGAAAAACAACAGAATGAAATTACTATGTTAAAAAATCAAATAATTCACTATCAAGATATTGAGAGAAGTTTAAACCTTGCTTTAACTAATGCTAATGAATCTGGCGAAAATATCAGAAGAATGGCAAGAAGTGAAGCCAAAGCTATTATTGATGAAGCAAATCGCAATGCTAATAGAATTGTTAATGATGCTTTAATTAGAAATGAAAAAATAGAAATGAAAAATCAAAATATGGAACGTAACTTAAGAATTTTTAAAAACAGATTGCGTTCTATAGTGGAACAACAGTTACAAGTTGTAGAAGAAATAGAAGTTTTAGAGATAGAAGAATAAATTTTTAAATTTATTCTTATTTCATATTTAGATTAAAATTAGTTTAGGAGTAGTTTTATATGAAACAAGAAATAACTGAAGTTATGAAAAGCAGTAAGTCTTTTTTTGCGCTCAAGTTTATAGTATCGTGTTTATTGCGTGGACTATTACTAGTAATTCCTTTTTTTTATAGTTATGCTGTAGAAGAAATTACTGGTGGTAATCTTAATCGCGCGTGGATGTTGGTTATATTTTTATTGATTTTTACAGTTTTATATTATATTTCCGAGATGGTTAATGATTATGCGTATGAAAAATTATATTATAAAATTTACTTAGGATTAGCTAAAATGTGTCTTAAGTTTACGGAAAAAAATTCAATATATAGTTTATCAAGAATACCATTAGGTGAATATCATAGTATTATGACTAGTGATATTGATGTGGCAGCAGACTGTTATGCATCTATTCCAATGGCTATAGCTAGAGTTATTGAACTAATATTTATTTTCTATTATTTTTTATCAGTTAATGTTGTTGTTTTTATATTAGCTTTGATTATATCTACTATTGTTTTAATTACCCTATATTTTGGTAATAAAAAAGTTAATTTAATAAATATTCAGGATAAATCATCTCATGATCAACGCTTGGGAATATTACAGGAATATTTTTTAGGAATGAAGGAAGTTAAGGGTTTTAGACTGTTTAACACTATCAATAAACGTATTAGTAAAAGTTATGATAATTATTTAAATTGGCATACTCGTTTTGGATTTTCTAAGGTTGTTGTTAAGTATGGAGCATTAGCTATTGTTGATATATCTAAGATAGTTTTCTTATTTTATGGCTTTTATATGGCTACTAAAGGTAAAATGACACTTGCTGTTATCTTATTAGTATATAGTTATTTTGAAAAATTAACTTCTAATTTTACAGGGCTTTTAGATTTTAATAATCAGTGGCAAAATTCTAGTGTAGCTAAGAAAAGACTTTATAAATTGAAAGAGTTTTCTCATGATGATGCCTCTAAAGATAATTTAAATGTTATGAGTAGGGGTGTTATTGACTTTAACGATGTTGTTTATGGAAATAGAGAAGACCCAATTTTAAATCATTTTGATGCTCATATTTGTAGTAATAGTATGACGGTAATAACTGGTGCAACTGGAGCTGGTAAGACTGGAGTTATTGATTTGTTACTAAAACTTAATCATCAACATGAGGGTACTATTAGAATTGATAAAATTGATATAGATGAATATACAGATGAAATTTACTTTGCTAATGTAGCAGCAGTAAGAAAAAATCCTAGCTTTTTTAATATGTCTATTCGTGATAATTTGGAGATATTGGAACCTGATTTTGAAAAGATAGTAAAAGTTTGCGAAGAAATTGGCGTTCATGATGAGATTATGCAATTATCTAATGGATATGATACTGTTATTTCAGAAAATGCTGCTAATGTTACTAACGATATTAAGTATTTATTGTCGGTAGCTAGAGTAATATTAAAAAGTCCTAAAGTTTTGCTGTTTGATGAGACTTTAAATGCTTTTCCAAAAGAAGTTGATTTAAAATTGATGGACTACTTTAGAAAGACTAAAGGAAGACATAGTGTTGTTATTATATCAAAAGAAAAACATGTTATTGAGGATGCCGACCAAGTTATTTATATGGAAAAAGGTAAAAATATTGCGACTGGTAAGCATGATGTGTTGATGTTAAAAAATGATAATTATAAAAAATATTTTGATGAACTATAATTGTGTTAAAAAACTACTTGTTCATAGCAATAAAATGTGCTATAGTATATGGTGTTAAAGCAATTGCGAAAGACGAAATAATAGGAAATATTAAGAGAGTTTCTTACTTGGTGGAAGAGAAATATATAGAATATTATTTAAATCACTTTCAAGTTTGTGCTTTATGGATAAGATAAAGTCGTATATCTACGTTACAGATTTAAGTGGATAGTTTAAATAATTATCAATTAAGGTGGTACCGCGATTATTCGTCCTTATGGAGGAGTAATCGTTTTTTTATTGGAGGGTTTATGGAAAAAATAAAATTTGAAATTAATGAACAGGATATTAGAGAATATCTAAAAAAACATAGGAATGATGAAGCTATTAAATACAGAGAAGCTATGTTTGTGAAGTATATGAGAGAACATCAAGGAATGACTTGTGAATCTTTAGAAATTTTAATGAAAAAATACAATTTGGAAGATAAGAAAATAAATGGTATTTATCATGGGGATGAGTTTGGGATTTTGAAATCAGAACCTCTTTCGGATTTTAGATATTATTTAGATGATTTTTCTTATTCAGACGATATAACTTATATCGATGTTAGTGGTATCTGCCATATTTTAATTCCTGCAGTTGGTTATTATCAAAATATAAAGGGATATAGATTTATAGAAAATCCTTGTTATAAACTACATGATGGATTAGGT
>CAKPDJ010000081.1 GCA_934148875.1 uncultured Bacilli bacterium | reverse complement strand
TTAGTAATAGATGCAATAAGCCTAGGATTATCTTTATCTTTTTCATATAAAACTCTACCACTATCACTATCCATAAGTACACAACTGCGACATGATAATGACAAACCAAATACATTAATTGGCATTACTAATATTAACATAATTACTACTATTATCTTTTTCATAACTTCACCTAACAAAGTATATGAAAAAAAGGACTTGTTTAGTCCTCTCGTTACCAATAAAATTAAAAATCTGCTAATATCTTATAACTGTTTAAAAAATTTAATATAATTTCTAAATATACTAGTTTTCATATTCTAATACTTCACAGTTACCTAATTTATAACTTGAATAATCATGATTATTAGGTTCCCCTTCATAATGACATCTTGCATATATACTAACGCCAGCATGAGTTACGATCAAAATATTTTTATTTTTGTATTTTTTATCAACTTCATTAAAAAAATCTTCAATCCTATTTCGAAAATCTCTAATAGGTTCGATATTATATCTATTTTCATTTAAGCTATTAAAATCAATTTTTTCTTTTATTTCTGTTTTTAATTTTCCTGCTAAATCACCATTACTCCTTTCCATTATTCTACTATCTAATATTAGCTCTTTATCTGTAATACATCTAGCTGTTTGCTGTGCTCTAATTAACGGACTTGATATCACAACATCTATTTTTTTATCTTCAAATTTTTCTTTTAATTTTTTTGCTGCTGCAATTCCTTCTTCATTTAAAGGAACATCTATTTGACCAGCATATCTTCCCTCTACATTCCAATCAGTTTGACCGTGTCTAACAATATAAATCATTACTTTACTCCTTCTAATATAATGTACATTTTAAATTTTTACTTACTTCTATAATATCATCAAGACTATTATAATACCAACATTAATATTTGGTAAAAGCTAAAGCACAGCAAAACAAACAAAAAAAGGACTTGTTTAGTCCTTAAAATGTATCTTTATTAATAATAAAGTCCATGTAATTTTTGTCTATCTATATCACTAATATTATCTAATTTCCACTTATCATCAACCTTAGTAAGTGTGAAATTAATAGTATACTTTACTTTATCTTTTACTTCTTTCATTTTTTTAATTTTGTAGTCAAGGAATTTTTTATTATCGACATCTTTTCCTGTTTCATCTAAAAATTCATCACGATTAGTAACTAAATACTGTTCAGATTCATTTATAGCTTTACCATAATCATAAACTTCTATTTCAACTACTACAGTAGCATTATCTCCATCTTCAGTTTCATCTTTAATTTTATAACTTAAATTTTGATACTGTTTTTTCATAAGTTCACGATAATCATTTTTCTGTTCATCAACTAAACTACCTGCATCTTTAATAACATCATCAAGTTGTTCCAAAACATCTTTATCCATAGTTTGATACTTACTTAAAAACTCCTCTACCTTTTTAGTTGGGGTATTCATCATATTTCCACAACCTGTAGCTAGAACCATAATCATAGTAGCAAATAGTATTAATTTCTTCATATTTTTCATCCTCCTTCAGTAATATCATTAACTAAATTGATATTTTTATGCATAAATTTATATGGATACTACTTTTTTTTTAAAATTTATGTTAAAATTAGACAAGGAAGTGATAACTATGAAAAAGACTATTTTAACTGGTATTCGTCCAACCGGAAACTTACATTTTGGACACTATTTTGGTGCTACTAGAAATTGGGTTAAACTACAGGATGAATATGAATGTTTTTTTGAAATTGCAGATGTGCAAGCTTTAACTGATAATTTTAATAATCCTGCTAAAGTTAGAAAGAATGTATATGAACTTACACTTGATTTATTATCTATTGGAATTGATCCTAATAAAGCTCATTTATTTATTCAATCTAAAATACCAGAAATTGCTGAATTAACTGTTTTTTATTCAAATTTAGTAACTATGGCTAGACTATATCGTAATCCAACAGTTAAAACAGAAATTGCTCAAAAAAAAGCTTTATTTGGTAATGATGGTGAAAGTGTTACTTATGGTTTCGTTGGTTATCCAGTAAGTCAAGCAGCTGATATTACGGCACTTGGTGGTACTTTAATTCCTGTTGGTGAAGATCAATTACCTCTAATAGAACAGTGTCGTGAAATAGTTCGTAAGTTTAACTCTATCTACGGTGTTACTTTAGAAGAACCAGAACATTTACTTAGTCCAACACCACGCATTAAAGGTTTAGATGGTAAAGAAAAAATGGGTAAAAGTTTAGGAAATGCATTATACTTAAATGATTCACCTGAAGTAGTAAAAGAAAAAATAATGCAGGCTGTAACTGATCCTGAAAAAATTAAAAAAGATGATCCTGCTAATCCTGATATTTGTATGGTTTATTACTATCATAAATTAATTAATAATCCTAACTTAGAAACAGTTTGTAAAGAATGTAAAAAAGGTGAACGTGGTTGCGTTCAATGTAAAAAAGAATTAATTGAAAAAATTGAAGAATTTCTAACACCTATCAGAGAAAAAAGAAAATATTATGAAGAACATCCCGAAGAAATTAATAAAATATTAAATGAAGGTACAGAAGAAGCTAGAATTAGAGCTAAGGAAACAATGAAAAAAGTAAAAGCAAGTATGATGATTGATTACTAAATCATACCTGCTTTTTTTTGCACATTAATTTTAATAGTTTATAAATACTATAATGCTTATCATTTAAACTATCTTTCATACTATTAATCAGATCACTATACATCTTCTGATATGATGTTGATTCTTTATCATAATATTCAACGTATAAGTAATGAAGTTTTTGATAATTTTTTTTCTTATAGCACTCCTCTATTTCTTTCACTAAATATTTACGTATCAATATTTCATTTCGTGTAAAAAAACGATTTTTTAAAACTTTAGAACTAACTTTATATTCTAATGGAAACATTTCTAAATTACTTGCTAAAATAGCGATTTCTTCTTCCTCATCCAATAGTAATTTGCTCTTAAATACAGGTTTACCATTACTATCAAATTCAACAGCCATTACTCTTTCTCCATCAGAAAACAATGAACAATAATCTAATATTTTGGCTTTTTTATTAGTATAAACTTCACAAGTTCTATAGATTTTAATTAAAAAGTCTTTATCTATTATTCCATCACAGTTTAATAAGTTATCAAAAACTTTTCTATCAACATGTAGTAACTTTATTCTCTTAATATTTTCTACTGTATCATTAATACTCCACTCATAAAAATCATAGACTTCATCACAATCACAAAAGTTAAGTAAAATATCATATATGTAAATCAACTTTATCGCACCCTTTCGTTAAGATTATAATACTAACTATAATAAATCCAATAATGGAAAATAAACATTCTAATCTACCTATAATAAATCTAAAATAATCTAGAAAACTATAGCCCATACTCATTAAATTCATATAAGTTATAATATATGTAAAGCCAATCACCATAAGACCAAAGCCTAACAAAAAGAAAAATAGACGATACATAATTACCACCTAATTCATTGTATTAATCTATCTTCATTTATATTATTTATTTTTTCTTATTTTTTATACAAAAAACTACCAAAAATTAAAAAAGTTGCAAATATTTATTGTTTGCAACTTTATCTTTAACTATTGAATTACATAAGGGTCGGAACTTGTTCCGGAGCCAGTTACTTGGATACTTGATTTAAGGCTTATTACTGGTCTTAATCTATGATAGTCAAGCATACTGGAATTATTAGTAGTATTATCATAAACTCTCCACGCCGTTGCAATGGAATTAGAAGGAGAGAAACCACTTGGACTCATTGTCAAGTAGTCAGTTGATGGACTATATAAATAATAAGTATTATTATATTTTCCATAATAACCACCAGCGTATACATATTCATCATATGTTAACAATCCTATATTGGTATTTAGTATTCCCTTATCATTACCATCAGTATCACACTTGAAGTTTGGTGTATAATCTGAATATACTTTCATACTAGCATTTCCAGAAGTAAAATTAGATGCATATTTTACTTTTGCTTGTTCACAATAATACCCATCACTTGCTATTTTTGATGATAAACTATTATCATTTCCTATATTATTATCGTACCATGTTTCAACAATTGATTTAATACTACTATTTGAATAATACATTTTGGAAACAGTATTATAACTTGTACTCCATTTATAGGTAGCGTCATTATTAATTCCATCCTGCATTATTAAACGTATCGTTCCATCTTCGTTTATTCTAACTATTCTCCATGTCTGTCCTGCAAAACTTACATAGTTGTTCTCAACATTTCCTCTAAAATAATATGTTGGTTCTCCACTATTCGTAGCAGTTGATACATATAATCCATCTTCATCTCCTGCTTCTAGACTGGTCGTTGTTAAGGTTGGGGCTGTAGTAATTATTTTGTTTTCCATTATTTCATTTTTTAGTAATGATGCAGATTTTTTCCTATTAACCTTAACTGTATATGTCTTCTCATCTCCATTTTCTGCTAACGTTTTTATTATAAAGGTATTATCTCCTACCGATAAACTCTTTGTTCCTAATCCACTTATCTTTGTAGTATTACTTGTTGCACTTCCTGTTATTATTGTTTCTTCAACACTATTATTAACACTACAACTATATTCTTCTATACTACTATCAAATGCTGGCTCTAATGTACATCCTGTTAATTCTAGATTTGCTAGTGTTGTATC
>CAKPDJ010000080.1 GCA_934148875.1 uncultured Bacilli bacterium | reverse complement strand
TTAATAATTGATTTTGATAAGGCTTTAGGATTAAAATTAGATGAAGTAGTTGAAGAAACTAAGGAAGAAATTCCAGATTATATTCAAGAATTAGCAATCAAAAGAGCTGAAGCTAAAAAAAATAAAGACTTTACTTTAGCAGACTCTTTACGAAATGAAATAACAAGTAAAGGATATAGTGTATTAGATACAAGAGAAGGATATACTATTGAAAAAATAAATTAAATTTGTTATAATGTATTTAGCTAGAGAACTTGCATATAATAAAAAAGGAACATTTAATTTAACACGTTAAGTGTCACCTTAATTTTAGGGTTTGAAATACACCTAAATCAGATGATTAGGCGTATTTCTTTTTATATAGTTTTCATTATAATCACTATTAACAAAAAAATAATAATAATTAATGAAAAGATTAATAAATCTTTTTTACTTATTATTGTCACTTGCTTTGGTAATATTTGATTTGCAGGTTAAGTATTAACTGAGTTTGTGGATGTTGTACACCTAAATCTGATTTAGGTGTATTTCTTTTATAATAAGTTTACTATATGTCCCTAAAAAACTTAAAAAAATACTATAGAAATGTTAAAAGAAGTGAAATAATGTGTTATAATTTTTATGATAGGGTATGACTATAGCTTTAATAAATAATATTTCAATAGTTGTAAGATGATATCCTAATTTAAAGAAAAGGAGGTGTGTTATGCAAATTAATTTTTCAACAAATCGAACTAGTCAAGGAAAACCAATGAAATTGTGGCAAGGAATCTTATTTGGTTTGGTTTTTGTTGCTTTCGGTATTGTAATTTTGCGTTTAGCTATTTCATCAATTAAAACTTATAATGAAAAGAATAAAACTTTTATTGAGATTACTTCAAAAGTTGTTGATTATGAATATGATGATGAGGGATTACAAGCAATAGTTGTAGAGTATATAGTAGATGGACAAGCATATCATATGACTTCAAATTCATATTCTAATATGCCTAAAAGTATAGGAACAGAAGTTTTGGTAAAATACAACCCAGATGATCCACAAGATGCTATTTGGTCTTCAGACAGTTCTAATATTCTATTTCCTTTAATCGGAGTGGTATTTATATTATCTGGTATTACAATTCTAATTTTTAGTATCATAAAAAGTAGAAAACAAAAAATGATTGAAAGCGAGCCAATAATGCAGTCAAATGGCTTATATAGTAATGTTGAAGTACAACCGCAAGTAAACAATGTTAATTCAAATCTTAATACCCAAAATATGCAATCAATTAACAATGCTGATTTAACACAGGCAAACTCATTAAATCAAACATTTACACAACCTGTTAGTAATGTTAGTCAAACAACAAATAACTATAATGAGCCAATTAATCAACCTATAAATAATAATGTACAACCGCAAGTAAACAATTTAAACCAGGTAAATTCAAGTGTTGATTCAAACAATCAAAATAATAATATAAATACAAATATGTAAGGAGGAAAAAATATGTGGTTTTATATAATTATAACTATTATAGTTTTAATTTTAATATACTTTGGAATTACTTATAACAGTCTTGTAAAATTAAGTAATACAGTTAAAGAAGCATTTTCTACTATGGATGTTTATTTGAAAAAAAGATGGGATTTGATTCCAAACATAGTAGAAACTGTAAAAGGATATGCAAAACACGAAAAATCAACTTTAAAAGAAATAATTGAATTAAGAAATAGTGCTTATGATAATATGACAGTTAATGAAAAGGTTGACATGAACAACAAATTATCTCAAGAAATTAACAGACTAATGGCTATTTCTGAATCATATCCTGATCTTAAAGCAAATGAAAACTTTAAGGATTTGAGTAAGCAATTAACAAAAATAGAAGATGATATTGCCAATTCTAGAAAATATTATAATGGTACAGTTAGAATATTTAATAATAAAGTTCAAATGTTTCCAAGTAATATAGTTGCTAAGACACTTGGCTATAAAGAGCAAAAAATGTTTGAAGTAGATGTAGCTGAAAGAGAAAATATAAAAGTAAACTTATAGTAAATGGAGGACTAATGAAAAAATATGTAAATAAATTTAATTTAGGTTTAATTTTTATATTATTGCTTGTTATTATTCCCTCAAAGTTAAATGCTTTAAGTTATAAAAGTGACTTTGTTAACTTAGAAGATTCGGTAGAATTTTCTACAAACGAATTTACAATAGATTTGGAATATATAGTATATACTAATGGTACCTCTGAAAAGTCATCATCAATTATAGGATATGCAGTTAGAAAAACAGATGATATATACTATTATCATTACGTTGTGTATTACTATAATTCTAATAAAGAAGAAATTGGAATAACTGATGGATATGACGATGTATGGGAAAAATCATATACTCAACCTAACATATCTACAGCAAGTTTTTTTAGTAGTGACTTAGAACAGTCAAATATGTATAATGGTTATAAGTTATCAGATATAAAATATTATAAATTATTTATCGAGCCTTCAACTGAAGAAATTGTTCAAGACAATCTATATAATGATAACACTAAATTAAATTCAAATGGAATAAATAATATAACTGATTTTAATACAGTAGATATGATTGCAACTCCACTTGAAGAAGTAGATAATAATTTGGATGAAAATTACAATAGTAATTTAGAATACATTTTAAATAGTTATAATATAAATATTATTGTTAATGAAAACAATACTTTGAATATAACAGAAAAAATAGGTGCGTATTTTTATGCTGAAAAGCATGGAATATTTAGAAAAATACCATTAAGAAATGAAGTAAAAAGACTTGATGGTACTATATCAAAAAATCGTGCTAAAATAAGTGATATAAAAGTTAGTGAAAGTTATTCCTTGAAAACAGAAAATGGATACAAAGTAATTAAAATTGGTGATGCTAATAATATATTGACAGGACAAAAGGATTATGAAATCAGTTACCTTTATAATCTTGGAAAGGATCCAGTAAGTGAATATGATGAACTATACTTTAATTTAATTGGTAATGAATGGGATACAAGTATTAATAATATAACGTTTACCATTAAAATGCCAAAAGAGTTTGATTCATCTAAACTTGGCTTTTCAAGTGGAAAAGTAGGCTCTACCGATTCATCAAAAATTACTTACAATGTTAATGGCAACATTATAACTGGAAAATATAATGGAATATTAAATAGAAATGAAGCATTAACCGTAAGACTTGAATTACCAGAAGGCTATTTTGTAAATGCTGGTATTAAAATTTCACCATTTTATTATCTAATGTTTATAGTTCCTGCATTAGGACTATTAATATCATTTATATTATGGTATAAATTTGGTAAAGATGAACAAGTTGTAGAAACAATAGAATTTTATCCTCCACAAGGATTTAATAGTTTGGAAGTTGGTTTCTTATATAAAGGAACAGCTGAAAGTAAAGATGTTACATCGTTGTTAATTTATTTAGCAAACAAGGGATATATAAAAATTACAGAAACTGAAGATAAATCTTTATTTTCTACAGGTAAAGGATTTAAAATAACAAAACTAAAAGAATATGATGGCTCTAATGAAAATGAAAAGATGTTTTTAGAGGGGTTATTTAGAAATAGTGATGTTAAAAATCCAGAGAGAACAAAAGAATTAATGAAGATTGCGAAAGAAAATGGTGTTGATGTAAATTATGTTCAAGATATGGAAGCAAAAAGGATTAGTACTGAGAAACAATCAGTTACAAAAAGTGATTTGTATAATAATTTTTATATAACAATGAGAAAAATAATTTCTAATATAAACAATAAAAAAAATAAAGAGCTTATAATTGAAAAAAACACAAAATTAAAATCAATAGCAATTATATTATTTATTGTTGCTACAGTGGTCACAATAGCTTTAATTACAACCTTTGAATATGGAGATATTAGCGAACTCGACACAACATTAGTTTTTTGTGCGATGTATGCATTTTTCATTGTAGTTATAGTGTCATATAAAATGTCAGTTATCGGAAAAATTTTTGCATTTGCAATTCTTTTATTTCAGTTAGTACCTTTTATTCTATTTATATCACCAATTGGAAGTGCTATTAAAGATGACTATCATTATCTTATTGGATTAATATTTGCTATAATCTGCATTGTTGGAATGGTAATATTATGTAAAGCAATGCCAAAAAGAACAAAATATGGAAATGAAATATTAGGAAAAATAAATGGATTTAAAAAGTTTCTAGAAACTGCTGAAAAGCAAAAGTTAGAAGCAATGGTTATGGAAAATCCAACATATTTCTACGATATACTACCATTTACATATGTATTGGGAGTATCTGATAAATGGATAGAAAAATTTGAATCAATTTCATTACAGGCACCAGATTGGTATGATGGATACTCATCATTTAATGCAACTACATTTGGAAGTTTTATGAATTCAACTATGACCTCGGCATCTAGTGCCATGTCATCAAGTCCATCTAGTGCTATGTCATCAAGTTCATCTAGTGACTCCGGTGGAAGCTTCTCAGGAGGTGGATCATCTGGTGGAGGTTCAGGTGGTGGAGGTGGAGGCTCTTGGTAGCCTTTATAATGATGCTAATAAAAATGTTGAAAATCTATTGACAATAGAAAATATTGATATATAATTTAATTATGTTATTTGTTTTGAAGAGTAATATATAAAGTATTTAAAGAGAGTTAGTGTTTGGTGTAAACTAATAATATAATATATATGAAGACACAAAACGTTAAGTAAATCGCTAATCAGCGTTAAAGATAATGAGAGTAT
>CAKPDJ010000079.1 GCA_934148875.1 uncultured Bacilli bacterium | reverse complement strand
AGATTGGTACCATCTTATCTGTTTTTCTTATTAGTTCTTTTTTATTCAATCAAATCACCTCTGATTATATTATTTCTGTTTTTTCTGAAATATCTAATAAATCAGGAAATTTTTAATAAAAATAAAAAAGCTAGCACTTTTTGGTGTTAGCTCTATAAAATCAATATTATTTGGTTAAATAGATAATCTATTTGTCTCTTACCTTGACTTTTAATTTACTTTCAACTTCTTCAATAATTCTATTAAATACAGTCATAACCTCTTCATCGCTAAGCGTTTTGGTAGAATCTTCAAATGTTAGTGAGAAAGCGATTGATTTTTTACCTACTTCAACATTTTCTCCTTCGTATACATCAAATACCTTGATATCAGTTACTAATCTGCCTCCGGCCTTTTTAATAGCTGTCATAACTTCTTGTGCAGTAATCTTTTTATCTACTACAAAAGCTAAATCTTTTTTAATTCCAGGAAATTTAGAAATTTCTTTATACTGCATTGGCTTTACACGGAAAGTAAACATTTTATCTAAATTAATTTCTAGTACATAAATGTCATCTTTAGTGACACTTGGATGTACCTTACCAATGATACCAATTTTAATATTATTTAGAATAATGGATGCACTTTGACCTGGATGAAGTTCGTTAGGAATATCTTCTACCTTTAAACTATAACGGTTACTATATCCTAAATATTCTAATAATTCTTCCATAATACCTTTAATAGTATAAAAATTAACTTTTGCAGGTTTCATACCTAAATTATATAAACCAGTCATTAAAATAGCTAATTTACTTTCTTCGTGATATTCACCATTTATTTTAGAAAATCCTTTACCAATCTCATAAATACAGATATCTTTATTACCACGAGCCTTATTATATTCATATATAGACATTAAAGATGGAATTAAGCTGTATCTTAAACTATTACGATCTTCACTCATTGGATCTAATAATTTTACTATTTCAAATTCATCAAGTGTATATTTTTTTACCTCATTATATGGAATTAAGGCGTAACTTAATGTTTCATTTAAACCAAGAGATGCTAATTTGTTACGTATTATACGATTATTTTTATTTACATAACCAGGTTTAACAGGAAGAGTCATTACCTTGCCTTTAATGTTATCAATACCATAAATTCTTCCAACTTCTTCAATTAAATCCTCAGTTATAGAAATATCACATCTTCTAGTTGGAACTGTTACTAAAATATTTTCATCTGTTTTTTCATAAGTAAATCCTAAACGAGTAAAAATATCTAAAATAGTGTCTTCTTCTAATTCAGTACCTAATACTTGATTAATTTTATTTACGGTTATTGGTACTACTTCATCAGCCATATCTAGAGTATTATATTCAACCATGCCACCTACTATTTCAGCATCAGCATATTTTTCTAATAAGTTGCAGCTTCTCATCATAGCCATATAAGTTCTTTTTGGATCTAATCCTTTTTCAAAACGATTACTTGCTTCACTTCTTAATATCTTCTTAGATGTTTTACGTACTAAGGTCTTATCAAAGATAGCTGATTCAATAATAATATCTTTAGTGTCTTCTTCAATTTCAGTAGTTAAGCCACCCATTACACCGGCAAGTCCTACTGCTTCATAGTTATTAGCTATTACGATATCATTATTTGATAGTGTTCTTTCAATATTATCTAAAGTAGTTAATTTTTCACCTTCATCAGCCATTCTTACTACTAAAGTATCACCTAGGCGATTACTATCATAATAATGAAGTGGTTGACCAGTTTCTAACATAACGTAATTACTAATATCTACTACATTATTAATTGGACGAATACCTGATGCTATTAAACGATTTTTAATAAAAGCAGGACTTTCTTTGATAGTTACATTTTTAACTTTCTTAGCTAAAAATAAAGGGCAGTTATCGGTTTTTACATCGACCATAAAAGAATTATTGATGTCTTCACTATTTTCTTTAAAAGTTAAATCAATGTTTTTTACCTTTTTATTATATAGGGCTCCTATTTCATAGGCCATACCTAAAATACTTAATAAATCACCACGGTTTGAAGTTAATTCAAAATCGATTACTTCATCATCTAATTGAAGATATTTAATAGGGTCATCTCCTACTTTGGCATCATTTGGTAATTCATGTATACCTTTAATATCTTTATCAGTTAAGAATTTATGCTCAAGTCCTAACTCTGACATAGCACATAACATACCATTTGATTCTTGGCCACGAATAATACCTTTTTTAATTACACCACCAGGTAAATTAGCTCCATCTAAAGCAACAATAACTTTAAGACCAGTTCTAACATTAGGAGCACCGCATACTATTTGAAGTATTTCATTACCAACATTAACTTTGCATACATGTAAATGGTCACTATCAGGATGATTAACGCATTCAATTACTTCACCTATAACTAAATTAGTAGCTGGTATTAATTTACCACAAGAATCATATTCATTACCAATACCAGTCATATCTTCAGCTAATTCTTTAATGGTAATCTCATCATCTATATCGATATAATCACTTACAAATTTTCTACTTAATTTCATTTTCTTCATCCTTTCTATCAAACTGTTCTAAGAAACGGATATCGTTAGTATATAAATAACGAATATCAGGAATAGCATATCTAAACATAGCGAAACGATCAAGTCCAGTACCGAATGCAAATCCAGTCCAAACTTCTGGGTCATATCCTCCCATTCTAAGTACATTAGGGTGAACCATACCAGCACCTAATACTTCAATCCAACCAGTTTGTTTACATAATGAGCAGCCTTTACCACCACATTTGAAACAGCTAACATCTACTTCAACACTTGGCTCAGTAAACGGAAAGAAACTTGGTCTAAATCTTACTTTAGTATTTTCACCTAACATTTTTTTAGCAAATAACTCTAGTGTTCCTTTTAAATCAGCTAAACTAATATTCTTATCAATTACTAATCCTTCTACTTGGCCAAATTGATGAGAATGTGTTGCATCATCATCACGACGATATACTTTACCTGGGCATATCATACGAATTGGTTTCTTTTCTTCGTTAGATTGCATTGTTCTTGCTTGCACACTTGATGTTTGGGTTCTTAATAAATATTCTTGATCAATATAGAATGTATCTTGAGCATCTCTTGCTGGGTGTCCAAGTGGAACGTTTAAGCGTCTAAAACAATTTTCATCTGTTTCAAGTTCCGGTCCATCTACTACATCATAACCCATTGATACAAAGAAATCTTCAACATCTTCGATAATTCTATTAAAAGGATGACGACTTCCTCTTTTGATTTTTTCACTTGGCAAAGTAATATCAATGGTATCACTAGCTAACTTTTTATCTAACTCTTCTTTTTCAATTCTTTTTTCGACTTCACTAATTTTTTCAGTAACATTAGTTCTAACTTCGTTAGCTAATTTTCCTAGTTCTTTTTTTTCATCGACAGATAAATCTTTCATATTACTAGTTAATTCTGTAACTAATCCTTTTTTACCAAAATATTTTACTTTTAAGTCAGCTACATCTTTTAAAGATTTAACATTTACTAAATCAGATGCTAATTCTTCATTGATTATATTAACTTTTTCTTTCATATATCCTCCCTTTAACTGAGCAAATAAAAAGCGACCACTTCGCTAAGGGCGAAATAGTCGCGGTACCACCTTAATTTGATAGATTATCTATCCTCTTATTCTTAACGCGAACTACGGCATCAGCAACTTAAAAGGTGAATTCATAAGTATTTATTCCTTGTTTACACCAACCACAAGGTCTCTTTTAATAAATATTCTTATTACTACTTCTTTGTCTCAGTTTTTAAACACTTTAAATTATATACTTTTTTTATTTAATTAGCAACTATTTTTTGATAAGTTTGATAGCTACTATCGATTATTTAAACAAAAAATGGGGAAATAGTTTTTTTACATTTCTTGCAACTATATCGAATATATCATTTAGCTGATTTTTTGTAATATTTTTTTGGCTTAATTTTGTATTAAATTTGATAAAATCCAATCTTAAGCAAAAAATTATATCTGAAATATAAATTAATTAAAAAGATATTAAGTTGGATAAAAATATGTAAAATTTTGCTTATAAGAGGTTTTCAAAGCATTTAATTAGGCTTTTGACAATACAGTTAAAGTATAATTATTAACATTTCTTTTAATTATATTTTTCTATAAATATCCGTTAATATTAATTCAATCTATTTTCTTACTATTTTTATTAATTTATTGTAAAGCAATCATTAACACTAATTCTTTTTACACCAGTTGATTTCGTTGACAGTTATATAATATAAGAGTATAATCCAGTTTGTAATTTCTCCACAGTGGGGTATTACTATTGCTTTTTTATAACATGATTATATAAGGGGGAGCTGTTAATTATTAAAAAACCAAACTGTTTTATTAGTATTTGCAGTATTGATTATTAATATAACATTAACCAAAATATTATATATTCCACCACTTGATACGGAAATAGCAAAATCACTAGCTTCCGATAGTACCACTGGTGGTTTGGGATTTTATATAGTTTCCATTAATAGCGAAATAAATGTTTTCATATTTTGCCTATTAATAGAAGGTATATTATGAAAGTATTAAAATAGAGCAATAAAAAGAAGGTGATTATAATCCCTCTTTTTTATTATTTAACAACATATTACTCTATCCTTATACCTAAAAATTATAATTGCATAATAATTAGTTATAATCTCAACTTTTAATTAATTTTATTATATTAATCTTTCGTATGTAATAATAAAAGAAAGATAAAACTAATAGATCAATTATTGCAAATGATAATATACATTTTATTATCATTGACATTTTCAACACAATCAGATTATTAGATAAAAGTAATAGCATTAATGAAATTGTGATACC
>CAKPDJ010000078.1 GCA_934148875.1 uncultured Bacilli bacterium | reverse complement strand
TATTAGAGTAAATGCAGTTGCACCTGGTTGGGTAACAACTGATATGAATAAAGAACTTGATTATGATTTTATAAAAAATGAAGAAGAAAAAATAATGCTAGGTCGTTTTGCTGATCCTAGTGAAATAGCTAAAGTAATATTATTCTTAGCTAGTAGTGATGCTAGTTATATTAATGGTAGTGTTATCCGTGTAGATGGTGGTTGTAAATAATGGAACGTTGTCAAAAACAAATTATAATTATTCCTAATGAGGAAATCTTAGAAATACCAGATGGTATATATCAAGAGAGCTTTTTAAATTCGATTGATCATGGTGAAAAAATAAGAGAGTTTTCTCAAAAATATAATCTTAAAGTTAGTAAGGATACTGGTATACCAGGACAAGTATTATGCTTTCAATTAACTGATTTAGGTAATATGATAATAAGTATTGAAAATAATATGGCAATATTATTTGTTCCTAATGTAATTAGTGCTAATCAGTATATGTGGATTAAGACTAGATATGCTACATTAAATAGTTTTTCTGTTCATGGTTTTGTTTATGAAGATAATAGTTTTCCAACTATTGTTGAAAAGAACTTTGATGATGAAAGTTATAATCCC
Organism: uncultured Bacilli bacterium; assembly: GCA_934148875.1. Lineage (GTDB taxonomy): Bacteria > Bacillota_I > Bacilli_A > RF39 > UBA660 > Alloscybalousia. The sequence continues at coordinate 4,476 of CAKPDJ010000078.1, read as the reverse complement.
TTACGTGAAATTTATAAAAAGATTAAGTCAAAAATTAAAAGACAAAAGGAAGGAAGAGAAAAATGCTACAAGAGTTAGATATAAATGATAGTGTTATAAATATTTTTGAAAAAGCAGAGAATGATTTAAAAGATATTTTTAACGATATTAATAAATTAGAAGAAAGAAATACTTTAAGAGTACTTAGTGCTTTTCATAAGTACCAAATAAGTGAGGTGCATTTTACTAGTACGACAGGATATGGTTATAATGATATAGGTAGAGATACTATTGAAAAAGTATTTTCCTATGTTTTGGGTAGCGAGGATGCACTTGTTCGTAGTCAGTTTATTTCAGGTACTCATGCTTTAACAGTTGCTTTATTTGCTTATTTAAGACCTAATGACATTATGCTTAGTATATCTGGTGTTCCTTATGATACTTTACATGAAGTAATTGGTATTGTTGATAATAATAGTAGTTTAAAATCATTTGGAGTTGACTATCGACAAATTGACTTGGTTGATGATGATTTTGATTATGAAAAAATAAAAGAATTTATAAGTAATAATAAAGTTAAATTAATAGAAATTCAAAGATCTAAAGGTTATTCTACTAGAAAAAGTATTACTATTGATAAGATTAAAAAGGTAGTAGAACTAATTAAAAGTATTGATAAAGATATTATTATTATGGTAGATAACTGTTACTGTGAATTTGTTGAGGAAATAACTCCAATCATGGTTGGTTGTGATGTTATGGTTGGTTCTCTTATTAAAAATTTAGGTGGTGGTATTAGTCCTAATGGTGCTTATATTGCTGGAAGACATGATTTAGTTGAACTAGCAGGGGAGCGTCTTACTTGCCCAGGTGAGGGTAGGGAAGTAGGTCCTACTTTAGGTATTAATAAACAGATACTGCAAGGATTATTTTTTGCTCCTAGTGTTGTTGCTTCTAGTTTAAAAACAGCTATCTTGACTAGTAAAGTATTAGAAGATTTGGGATATGAGGTAGAACCAAAATACAATGATAAAAGGGCTGATATTGTTCAAAATATTATTTTTCATAATAGAGATGGGTTAATTAAATATTGTCAAGGTATTCAAATGGCTTCTCCAATTGATTCTAATGCTATTCCTTATCCTTGGGATATGCCTGGATATACTGATCAAGTAATTATGGCAGCTGGTTGTTTTACACAAGGGTCATCGATTGAACTTTCTTGTGATGGACCTTTAAGAGAACCTTATATTGCTTATCAACAGGGTGGACTTACATATTATTATGGCAAATTTGGTGTCATGAAGGCTGTTAACGAATTACTAAGGGGTAAAAATGAAAATTAATGATATTGATATTAATATAGAAGACTTGGTTGCTGATTTAAAACCTAATGATTTGTTGAGAAAACATTATAATGGCAATATTTATTTGTCTAATAATGATGTTGAAATATTAAAAAAATATGGTTTTAGTATTGATACTTATACTAATCTTAATAGTTTGATTTTTGATATACAGGACTATTTAGATGATAATTATGATTTAGAGTTAGATGATTTGGAAAAGTTGGCAATTTCGTTATCAGAAATGAATTATTATCAAAATACTAATAAATAAAAGAAGGCTTTGTTACCTTCTTTTATTTGATATTAATTCTGGTTCTTCAATTTTATCTGTATTCCTATATGATTCAATCGAAGTAATTCCTAAAGTTTCTAGTTGATTTTGGGTTATTTCTTTTATTTTTTCATCTAATAGTTCACTTGATGCAACAATTCTTTTTATAGTAATGTTAGTTATTTTTCTTAAGTCTATTACCTCTGGTATAAATGGTGGGTTAGTAAGCGTTTCTACAATAGGTTTAGATGAGTCTTTACCATTAAATCTTTCAACGACAGTTGCATATTCACCATTTGATAGTTCTACACGTACACCAACAGAGTATAGAGGAATGTTATTGATGAAGAGATTACCAAGTGTGTTATTAACAAGTCCATTAGCTATAAATGCTTCTAATAATGAACTAACATTTTCTAAATTTTCATTGTTGGAAATAGTATTAAGTAGCAATGAATCATATAAATTACATAGGAATATTATTTTAGCTGCCATAGCTGAACTAGTTGTTTTATTATTAACGATATTTAAAGATGAAACACCTTTTTCATCCTCATTACTAAGTAAAAGAGTAGTTAATGTGTTACTGTTTAATACATCTTTTAGAGCAGCATATGCATAGACGTTTTTATATTTTTTTTGGAATGGTTGGTTTAAAACATCTTTTGGTATTGTTGGATAACTTTTGAATAGGGTATCACTTAGTTTAACATATTTTAATTGTTCCATGTCATCTTTACTATCGAAACATAATCCATAGTCATGTAGTAGAGCGGCAATTCCAATATCTTTTAGGGAAATGTGTTCATTTGCATCTACTTGTTTATTGTAAATTATGGCTAGAGCAATTGAAAATTGGGCTACTCTAAATGCGTGATGTGCAATAGCTTTAGTAATATTAAGGTCATTACCTTTTTCTTTATATTGACCCAAACTATACGATAATTCAGGGTTGTTTCTTATTTTCTGTGATATATCATCTACACAAGTATATATTATGTTTAAAATGTCTTCTATATTGCTGGTATTATGGTCGTAAGCTTTACTAAGAACTTCAATAGTTCTATTTTTTAACTCTGCTGAGATAATGTCATTAATATCGCAATTTTGTTTAGTAATACTTTCCGTAATGTGTTTTTTATTTTCTAATTCTTTATCAAAATTAAATTTAACACTAACTTTAATATTTGATTCTTTGTTTTCTCCTTCCGCAAGCTTTGAAAAATGATTTTTTAAATGTTCGATTGTTGTATAATCTAGTGGTTTATTTTCCGGATATAAAACTTGACCATAACTATTTAGAATAGGTTCTGCTAAGACCCAACCTTCATTTCCAGTTAATCCATTTAATGAAATAGGAATTCCCATATAATCACCTCATTATCAATCAAAATTATATCATTTAAATATAACTATAGTCAATTTTGAAATTTAAAAATATAAATTATTTAGCAAATTTAATGATTACTTGACATATAATTAAAAATAAAATATGATATTATCTGCGTGGAAGAGAGGATATAGATAACAGATATGAAAAAAATAAATACTATTGGTATAGCAGTTTGTTCATTTTTAGCAGTTGGTATTGGAGTTAAAACTTATAAAATGATAAAACGCAATCAACAAAAGGATAAAGTATCATTAGAAGTAGTAAAATCATCAGATATGGATAGAGAAGAAAAAGAAAATGAGCGTACTTATATTAAGTTACCTTATCCAAATAGTAATCAAAAATTAAAGAAAACAGTGTAAAAGCACTGTTTTAATTTTGTGTTAATAAATTTATTATATTTTCTTTATCTTTATTATTAAATATTATGTCGTATAGTACTTCAATTAGAGGTATTACTATATTTTTGTTTTTCATTATTTCGTGTAGTGAGATTAGTGCATAATATCCTTCGACTGTATTATTAGTAATGTATGAATTTATATTTTCTCTGGTTTCTTTCGCTAAAATGGTTCCTAAAGTAAAATTTCTACTTTTGGTACTAGTACATGTTAGTAATAAATCACCGATACCAGCTAATGTATACATTGTTTCTTTATTACCACCCATCATTTCTATTAGTGATGTAGTTTCGTTAATGGCTTCTGTTAAAAAGAGTGATTTAGTTGTTTCTGTTTGATTCATGCCCTCAATAATTCCGGCTGCAATTGCCATTATATTTTTAGTAGCACTACATATTTCAGTTCCTAATAAATCATTACAATATGTTATCTTTAGAGTATTACTTTCAAGTGCTTGTTTTATTGTATTATAGGTTTCGTATGATTGTGCTGCAATGGTTAGGCCACTAGGACTATTATTAGCTAAATCAATTGCGAAGGTTGGTCCTGATAGGATAGCAGTTTTATTATTTGGAATAACATCAGCTAATATTTCATGTGCAAACTGATTAGTTTTGTTTTCAATTCCTTTAGAAGCAATACATATTATGGAATTATTATTAATTTCATTTGCGATTTCTAAGCAAGTATTTCTAAAATAATTTATTGGAATAGCTATAACATATAGTTCACTATTATTTACTTCTTTAAAATTGGTTGTGATGTTTATTTCTTTTGGAATTATAATACCAGGTAAGGCATTTTTGTTTTCACGATATGTATCTATTTCTAATTTTTCTTTTTCTACTTTTGTCCAAATAGATACTTGATTATTATTTTTATAAAATGCTAAGGCTAAAGCAAGTCCATAGGCTCCAGCTCCTAAAATACATACTTTCATTATATCCTCCTATTCAATGTACTAATTATAACTTAATAATTATTTTTAGACAAGCAATCTCAAATTTGTTATTTTAAATTTGAAGTGCAACAAAGTTGCATTGAAAAAGACATATGAATAATCTATAATATCTATTCGCAACA
>CAKPDJ010000077.1 GCA_934148875.1 uncultured Bacilli bacterium | reverse complement strand
TTTCTGATATGACTCTTTTTTATTAACTAAAAATAATGTCAGTGATTTTTCTCACCAACACTATTTATTATAGAACCTTTTTAAGAGACAAAATAGTCTCTTTTTTTTAATTACTACTGTTTTTTTCTTAAAGATGTGGTATAATTTATCTACTTTGTGAGGATGTGGTTGTATGAAGGTTGGAATATATACTTTAGGATGTAAGGTTAATGCTTATGAAAGCGAATATGTAATGAACTTATTTAAAGAAAAAGGCTATACTATTTGTTCTTATGATGATGTATGCGATATTTATATAATAAATACTTGCACTGTTACTAATCAGAGTGATAGTAAAAGTAGAAAGATAATTCGTTCAGCAATTCGTAATAATCCTGATGCTTGTGTTGTTGCTATGGGATGTTTTATTGAAGCTAATAAAGATAATTTGATTGATGGCGTAGATATTTATATTGGAAATAAGGATAAAAGTAGAGTTGTTGAACTGGTAGAAGAATATTTTAATAATAAAAAACAAATAACTAATCTGTATTCTGATCTTGGTAATAAATTTGAGGATATGGAGATTAAAAACTTTGAGGGCAGAACTAGAGCTTTTGTTAAAATACAAGATGGATGTGAAAACTTTTGCAGTTATTGCATAATTCCATATGTTAGAGGAAAATGTAGAAGTAAAAGTAAAGATAAAGTAATAGAGGAAATTAAATCTTTAGTAAAAAATGGGTATAAAGAAATAGTTTTAACAGGTATTCATACAGGAAATTATGGTAGAGATTTGGATACAAATTTTGCTGAACTTCTTAGGGAGATAGTCAAAATAGATGGTTTGTATCGTTTACGTATTTCTTCAATAGAAATTACAGAATTAACAGATGAAGTTTTAGAAATAATTAAAGATAATCCAGTAATAGCTAATCATTTACATATACCACTTCAAGCTGGAAGCAATGTTATATTAAAAAATATGAATCGAAAATACGATACAGAGTATTTTTATAATAGAATTAATAAAATTCGTGAAATTAGACCTGATATTTCTATTACTACTGACGTTATTGTGGGATTTCCTGGTGAAGATGAAAATTTATTTGAGGAATGTATTGAATTTTGTAAAAAAATAAAATTTTCTAAAATACATGTTTTTCCGTATTCAGTACGTAAGGGTACACCTGCTGCTAAATTTCCTAATCAAATTGATAATGCGTTAAAAAAAGAAAGAGCTCGTATATTAATAGATGTATCTAAAAAACTTGAAGAAGAATATATGATGAAGTTTTTGAATACAAAAGTAGATGTCTTGGTAGAGCAAAACAAAGATGGATATAGTTATGGGCATACTAGTAATTATTTGCTAATAAAATTAGAAGGTAAATACACAAGCGAAGAAGTTATTAATGCAGAAATTTTAGAATTAGAGTATCCATGCTGTATAGCAAAAGAACTTGTAAAAGAAAAATAATATGAAGATAAACAACTGATATACATATTTATACAAAAATATGATATAAAATTATCAAAAAACTGTATTTTTAAATATATTTATTATATAATATATACATGATAGAGTGGTGAAGATAATGAAAGACTTAGATTTAAGTTTGGTAAAAATAGCACAATCAAATAGTGCACTAGCTCAAAAAGAATATCTTAATATAAGTGAAGAAGAAAAACAGGAAATAAAACAAAGATTTTACCAAAATAGTGTCCAAACACCAAATCAAAATAAGAGACAACAAATTCATGGTAAGACTTATGCAGGAAATATAGGGAAAACAGTTGCTGTTGTTACAGCTGGTATAGTAGCAGTGATTGTTACGATTAAAACAGCAGCAATATATACTGAAATTAGTTACTATAATGACATTCTTGGGCAAAAAATTGAAAATGAATTAACTGATAAACAAACTGCTGCGTATGAACGTGATCATGATAATGCTATTTCTAATGTTATAGAAGCATATCAACGAATTGATGCAGCAAAAGATTCTTTAAATCTTGATGATTATAATTTGGGTGGTATGAATATTACTAATCAGGATACTCAATATATGCCTTTTGCTAGAGATACTGTTATTACTGTAGATGAAAAGTCTCAAGATGCAATTGATGCTGCTACTGATGAAGTAATTAGCGAGTATAAAAGAAGAGGTTAAGAATATGATAGATAATAGCCGTGTGATTTTAGAAAATCAAAAAGAATATTTTGTTATGGATAAGATTACTGCAAACAACAAAGTATATGTTTATTTGGTTAATCCGGATGACCCTAAAGATTTTTGCTGTCGTAAGGAAATAGAGGAAGATAATAAGACTTTTTTAGTAGGATTGGACAACAAAGAAGAAGCAGATTTTGCATTAAATCTTTTTGCAGAAAAACATCGTAATTACTAAGTAAAAAAATATAATTTTGGTATAATATCCTTAGGGATATTTTTTTTGGAGGAAATAATGGCAATAGTTTGTATCAAGGGCAATTTTAAACGTTATATTTATAAAGGCGACAATGGCTATGTTATTGGTTTATTCAAAATAAAAGAGATAAATTCTAATGATTTGGATGAATATATCAATCATACTATTACTTTTACTGGCTATTTTCATGAATTAGTTGAAGATGATATGTATTCATTTAGTGGGCAAATGGTTGAACATGAAAAATATGGGAATCAATTTCAGGTTGATAGCTATGAAAGAATATTGCCGGAAGAAAAAGATGCGATTGTTGAATTTTTAAGTGGTGGTTTATTTAAGGGAATAGGAGAAAAAACAGCAGAAAAAATAGTTAGTTATTTAGGAAAAGACACTTTAACGGTTATTATAGAAAATCCTAATAATTTATTACTAATTCCATCTATTACAAAGAAACAGATTAATATTTTGCATAATACATTAATTGAATATGAAGCTAGTTATAAAACTATTGTTTTTTTGAATGAGATAGGTTTTTCTACAAGGGATAGTTTACTTATTTATAATAAATATAAGGATAAAACAGAAATTACTTTAAATGATAATATCTATTTGCTTGTGGATGATATAGAAGATATTACATTTAGGAAGGTTGATACTATTGCTGTCAAAAACAGTATTAAAAAAGATGATGCTAGGAGAATTGAAGCCGGGTTAGTATATGCTTTAGATGAAGTATGCAATACTTATGGTCATAGTTTTTTGTTAGAGGATGAAATGCTACCTTATGCAAATAGAGTTCTTGGAATTACTGTTTCAACTGAACAGATGGATGATGCAATTAATAATTTAATTAAAAATTCAAAAATAGTTAAATTAGATGATAAAATTTATTTAACTAAGATGTATGAAGCTGAACAAAATATTGTTAAACGTTGCGGTTATTTGATGCGTGCAAGTGATTATACTGATAAGAAATTAGAACAGACAATTAGAGAGGTTGAAAAGAAGTTTGGTTATTTTTATAATCAAGAACAACTTGAAGCTATAAGACTATCTTGTATTAAAAATTTATTGATTGTAACTGGTGGACCAGGTACAGGTAAAACTACTATTATTAATACTATTTGTGAAATGTATAAACAGTTAAATAAACTATCACATCAGGATTTAATGAGTAAAATTGCATTGCTTGCACCAACTGGAAGAGCTAGTAAAAGAATTAGTGAATCAACTAATCTTCCTGCTTCTACAATTCATAGGTTTTTAAAATGGAATAAAGAAAATAATAAATTTGGTGTTAATGAATATCATAAAAGTTCAGTTGATTTTGTTATTATTGATGAATTTAGTATGGTTGATACATATTTGTTTGATTCATTGTTAAAAGGTTTGCGCTATGACACTAAAATAGTTATAGTTGGTGATTATAATCAATTACCGAGTGTTGGTCCAGGACAACTTTTAAAGGATATGATAGAAAGTAATGTTTTAAATGTAGTAAAATTAAAACAGTTGTATCGTCAAAAAGAAAATTCTAATATTATTAGTTTGGCTTATCAAATAAATGAAGATAGTTTAGATACGTCGGTAGTATTTAATAAAAATGATGATTTAGTATTTATTCCTATGCCTCAGGATAAAGTGACATCTGAAATAGTTAGAATAGCTAATGATTATATGGATAGTGATACTATTCCGCAAGTGCTTGCTCCAATGTATAAAGGAATGAATGGTATAGATTATATTAATGTATTGTTACAGAATGTATTTAATCCTAAAAATAAGAATAGTAAAGAAATTATAATAAATGATGTTGTTTTTAGAGAAAATGATAAGGTTATTCAATTATCTAATATGCCTGATGAAAATGTATTTAATGGTGATATTGGATGTATTGAAGAAATCAAAAATGGATCTAAGAAAGAAGTGTATATTGATTTTGATGGTAATAGAGTTAAATACACACCTGCTAATTTTCAAAAATTTAAGCATGCTTATGCAATTAGTATTCATAAAAGTCAGGGCAGTGAATTTGATGTAGTTATTATACCTATCGTTAATGGCTATGGTAAAATGCTTTATCGTAAGCTTATTTATACTGCTGTTACCCGTGTTAAAAAGAAGCTTTATTTAATTGGGGAAATAGATGCTTTGGAAAAAGCTATTAAAAATAATGATACTAATATTCGTCGTACTACTTTAAAAAAATATTTAATTGAAAATATAGTTAGTGTATAAAATTAATCTAATTAATTCATAATAGTAATGGTATATTATTTTTATATAATGTACCAATCATATTTTCAAAGTGACGAGGTGATATTATGAAAAAAGGTAGTATAATCGGAGGAACTGCAGTGTTAATGGCTTTAGGTGGTTATGGTGCATGGTGTATGTACAAAAAAATGAACCCACAATGTGCTCATAAAGTAGAAAAAAATATGAAAAAAATGACCAGAAACATGGAAAAAAGCATTGAAGATATGATGTAAAAAGGAAGAAAAACTTCCTTTTTATTTTTGTTGCCTAAAAATGCAAAAATGTTGTATACTATAGATGTAATAATAGAATACTCAGGTTGTATGGAGGACTAAAATGAAAAATAGAGGAAAGCAAATAGTAATAACAGTATTAGCTATAGTAAGTTTAATAGTAATAACAGTAGCGGTAAGTTATTCATTCTTTACTTATACAAGAGAAGGAACAACAGAAAATGTAATAAAGTCAGGATCAATTACATTCTTGTA
>CAKPDJ010000076.1 GCA_934148875.1 uncultured Bacilli bacterium | reverse complement strand
TTATGTTTCTCAAATTTATTATAACAAAGGTTTTTCTTTTTTTATGTCTTACCCCAAATTATTTTACACTATCCTATATACGAAATAATTGAATTTTTATCCTTTTTATGATATTATTGTACTGTTTTATAAAACCTTATAAAGAGGGGAAGTGTTAATATGTTTATAGATGAAGTTACTATTGAAGTACATGCCGGTAATGGTGGCGATGGTTGTACTGCTTTTAGACGTGAAAAATTTGTACCAATGGGTGGACCTTACGGTGGAAATGGTGGTAGAGGTTCTAATATCATTTTTAAAGTAGATGAAGGATTACATACACTTTTGGACTTACGTTATAATCGTATTATTAAAGGTAAAAAAGGTGAAAATGGTACAGGTAAAAACTGTGATGGTAAAAATAGTGAAGATATTATCATTAAAGTGCCACAAGGAACAGTAATTACTGATACCGATACCAATTTAATTGTTGCTGATTTAAAAAATAAAGATGATCAAGTAATAGTTGCCTATGGTGGTAGAGGTGGCCGTGGTAATACAGCATTTAAAACCCAATCTAATCCAGCACCTAACTTTAGCGAAAATGGAGAACCTGGCGAAGTTAAATATTTAAAGGTCGAACTTAAAATGTTAGCTGATGTTGGTCTAGTAGGTCTTCCTAGTGTAGGTAAAAGTACGCTTATTTCTATGGTATCAAAAGCTAAACCTAAAATAGCTGCCTATCATTTTACGACTTTAACTCCTAATCTTGGAGTATGCAAAGATAAGAAAGGTAGAAGCTTCGTAATGGCTGATTTACCTGGACTTATTGAAGGAGCAAGTGAAGGGGAAGGTTTAGGAGACCGTTTTTTACGCCATATTGAAAGAACTAAAGTAATAGCTCATGTTATTGATATGAGCGGTTATGAAGGAAGAGATCCTTATGATGATTATCAAGTTATTAATAAAGAACTAGAAAATTTTAGTGAAAAACTAATTCAAAAGCCTCAAATAATTATAGCTAATAAAATGGATTTAGATTCTGCTAAGGAAAATCTAGCCAACTTCAAGAAAAAGGTAAAAGAGCCTATATATGAAATAAGTGCCATGAATAACGAAGGCTTAGAAGATGTTTTAGTAGCCCTTGGTGATTTATTAGAAACGGTAGAGGATAAACCTTTATTTGAAGAAGATCAATTTGAAGGACATGTTCTTTATAAATTTAAAAAAGAAGAGCCATATACTATTACTAGAGAAGATAATGGTACTTGGGTATTATCAGGGGATGAACTTGAAAAACTATTTAGAATGACTAAATTTACCACTGATGAAGGTATTTTAAGATTTACTCGCCGTTTGCGTAAAATGGGAGTAGATGATAAATTAGAGTCTCTTGGTGCAGAAGAAGGGGACAAAGTCCGTATTTTAGATTTCGAATTTGAATACAGGAATTAAAGAGGAGTGAATGTATGGAAACAAATAAAAAATATTTACCTGGTATTATAGGAGCCTTGTTAGGTGGTTTAATTGCTTCAATCCCATGGATTTTAATGTATGTTTATGGTGAAATGATGCTTTCATTATTAGCCATTATTATTGCTTTAGGAGCATTAAAAGGTTACCAATTATTAAAGGGTAAAATAGATGAAAAACTTCCAACAATTATAAGTATAGTTTCTATAATTTGCGTAACTATCTCAACATTAATTATTATTCCTTTTTTATCTTTAGCTAAAGAAGGTATTGAGATGAGTTTAGAAAACTTTGAAATGCTATACTATTATGAGCCATTCTTAAACGCCATAATAAAAGACTATATAATTTCATTATTATTTACTATTTTAGGAATAAGTGGTGTTATCAACTATATTAGAAAACAAGTCTATGATGGAAAAACTAGTGATATTAAAGTAAATCTTACTTCTAATCCCAACAAGGAACAACAAGAAACCATTAAGAATATATTTACTGAACTAAATGCATTAGACAAAAATAATGCAGTTACTAAAGAAGTAATTTTTGATAAACTAAGTAGTAGCGATTTAAAATTACTATTCAATAATTTAAAGTATCAGCAGATAATTATGAAATACAAGGGCAAGTATTATTATTCATTAGAAAATGAAAAAAGCTTTGTCAAAAGATTTTTACTATTATTTACTAAAATGATGTTGATTATAATTTTAATTGGTATTGCTTTTGGAATAATAATATCAATAATTTAATTCATAACATTTTTATAAATTAATAAATAAAAAATATTTTCTTTTTTATCTTTATATGATAATATAATAGCGTTATATATAAAAAAATTAAAGGAGTGTATAATATGAGTGGACATTCAAAATGGGCAACAATTCATCGTAAAAAAGGATTAATTGATGCTGAACGTGGAAAAGTTTTTCAAAAATTAGCTAAAGAAATTTATGTAGCTGCTAAAGGAACTAACGGAGATCCAGATACTAATCCATCATTACGTATGGTAATTGAAAAATGTCGTAGCCAAAATATGCCTAAAGACAATATCCAAAAAGCTATCGATAAAGCTGTTGGTGCTCAGGATGGTGAAGATTATGAAAATGTACGTTATGAAGGATATGGACCAGCTGGAATTGCTTTTATGGTAGATTGCTTAACTGATAATAGAAATCGTACAGCTATGCTAGTTAGAACTGCTCTAACTAAAAAAGGTGGTAACCTAGGTACTGATGGTTCTGTTAGCTACATGTTTGAAAGACGTGGCGTTATCGTAATAGAAAAAACAGTCGATGAAGATGAATTAATGATGACTGTTTTAGATAATGGTGCTGATGATTTAATAACCAATGAAGATACATATGAAGTTTATACAACACCAGACAATTTCTTAAAAGTAAAAGAAGCTATGGAACAAATGGGAATTAAAGACTTTTTAACTAGTGAAATAACTTATGTTGCTTCTAATAAGGTAGAAGTTAGTGATGAAGAAACTAAAGAAAAGGTATATAACTTAATTGATGCTTTAGAAGATATTGATGATGTTCAAGATGTATATCATAATTTAAGTGAGTAGTAATACTTACTTTTTCTTTAGATAGAAGTAGGTGGTAAAATGGATAAAAATTATCAAATAGAAATGGAAAAAATAATAGCTAAGGAACAAGAAAATAATAATGTTCCAACTTTATTATTACATAGTTGTTGCGCTCCATGCTCTAGTTATGTACTAGAAACTTTATCTTCTTATTTTAAAATTACTATATTATATTATAATCCTAATATATATCCCGAAGAAGAATATTTAAAAAGAAAGGAAGAAGAAAAACGCTTTATTAAAGTGTTTCCTACTAAATATAAAGTTGATTTTTTAGACTGTGATTATGATAGTAATTCTTTTTATGAAATGGCTAAGGGTTTAGAAAAATTAAAAGAAGGAGAACATAGGTGTTACTTATGCTATGAATTGAGATTAAGAAAAACATCTATCCTAGCTAAAGAAAATGACTTTGACTATTTCACGTCAACTTTGTCCATTAGCCCATACAAAAAAAGTAATTGGTTAAATGAGATTGGTTTTAATTTGGAAAAAGAAATTGGTATAAAATACTTACCAGCTGATTTTAAAAAGAAAAATGGTTATAAAAGAAGTATTGAACTTGCTAGTCTTTATAATTTGTATCGTCAAGATTATTGTGGATGTATATATTCAAAAATAGAAAGAGAAAAATCAAAAGAAGTTCATAACTAGTGATGTTTGTTCATATATTTAATAATGTTAAAGAAAGGATTATTATTTTATGGACAAAAAATTACAGTCGTTAAAGAATAAATTAGGTATTAATAATATTTTTCCTATATCTGATATTAATGGTGAGAAAGGTAAAATATATTTATTTCATAATGATATTGATATGATAAGTTATTCATTGTGTACTGATGGAACTCTTACTCATATTGATACTTGGATTGATAAAAAACCTGGTAGTACAGATTCTTTTTTAAATGACTGTTCTACTAGTAAAAAATTTGAGTTTAAATTAAATAATGCTAGTATAGCACTCTTAGAAAAGACAAGAGGTAACAGTATTATTCGTAATCTATATATTAATGAACAAGAATTATTAAAAGCTATAACTAGAAGTATGTATAAAGTCGAAATAACAGAAAATGAAAAAATAATGATTAAAAAAATGGAGGATTCATTTTGGAAATAGAAAAAGTAATAGTTGGAGAACTAGAAGAAAATTGTTATATTATTAGTAAGGATAATAGTTGCTTAGTTATTGATCCTGGTAGTGAATTTCATAAAATACAAAATAAAATAGGTAATAAAAAGGTATTAGGAGTATTGATTACTCATCATCATTTTGATCATGTTGGAGCATTAAAAGAAGCTTTATCTTACTATGAGACTAAAGTCTATGATTTTAATAATTTAGAAGAGAAAGAATATTTAATTGGACCATTTAAATTTAATGTTATTATAAATCCAGGCCATACAACAGATTCGATTAGTTTTTATTTCCGTGAAGAAAAAGTAATGTTTGTTGGTGATTTTATCTTTTTAGATAGTATTGGTCGTTGTGATTTAGAAGGTGGAAACTTTTCTTCAATGAGGGAGAGTATTAAAAAAATTAAAGCATATGCTGATGATATAGTTATATTTCCAGGTCATGGTGATAAAACTACTCTTGGATATGAAAAAGAAAATAATTACTATTTTAATTAATAATTCCTATATTTGGGAATTGTTTTTTTAAGAGTTTTATGATACGATTTTATACAGTAGAAAGAGGTTTTAATTATGAGTTTTGATGTAGTGTTATTAATAGTTTTGATTGTAGCAGGAGTATGCTTCTTTAGAAGATTAGATAGTAGTGTTTATTTCATTGCTTCCTTAGATATATTCTTTAGAATTTTAACTTTTATCAAGAATAATTTAGGTGTAGCTGAAATTAGCAGTTTTATTAGTAAATATTTTCCTGAAAGTATCCCAGGAGTAATTTATAAATATACTGATGGGATTGTTAGCACAATTTTAGTTTGGATATACGTATTAATGTTTGCTATGTTTTTATTCTATACTGTAAGAATATTATGGAAAAAAAGATAAAAAGTATAAATATAATTAATTAATGATTATTTTTAATACCAATTTTAAATTTCTAGTAAATAGATTTTTAAGATTGGTTTTTATTTTAGCTTAAATTATTAAAAATGGTCATTTTACATTAATATAT
>CAKPDJ010000075.1 GCA_934148875.1 uncultured Bacilli bacterium | reverse complement strand
AATGTTGGATTAACATATGTTTCTTGCTCACCATTTAGAGTACCTATTGCTAGACTTGCTGCTGCTCAAGCTGCTATTAAGGCGAGTGAAAAATAGAACGCAAAAGCGTGGAAATAATAAAAAACTAAAAAGAGTTGAAAGACTCTTTTTTTGTTGTAATTAAAAGGATGTGTCAGTAAAAAAATGGTAACAAAATTTAGTTAGTTTAAATTTTAATTTTTGATAAAAATAGTCGCAATATAGTATGGACGACTATTTTTTGTTGGAAAAAGTATAAATAAGAAAGGAATGATAAAAATATATTATATTAAACCCACTTTAAAAAATCTATCTCAAGGAGCTAGACTTGAGTACATTAGGAGACTTAGACACATGGATGAAGATGATGTTGCAGAATATTTTGGCTTCGGTGGTAAAGATCCGCATAAAACTTTTAAAAGTTATGAAAATAACTATAGAGAACCAAGTAAAGATAGGTTAAAAGAAATAGCAGAGTTATATGAAGTAAGTGTTAATGCTATAAAAAAATATGACTTTAATAATCCGATAGATGTTATTTATTTTCATATGTGGTTAGAAGAAGAATTCCCATATTATGAGATAAAATTTGATTATAACAGTCACGAAGATACTGAATATAATGAGGTTGTTTTAAATGCAATTAATGAATGGCATCAAATGCGAGAAAAAAGACAAAACCTAGAAATATCAGATGAAGAGTATCTTGAATGGAAATTAAATTTAGAAATGGAAAATTTATTTAAATGATTTCAATATAAGTAATATTACTAAAAACAAATGGATTTATTTAAAACCTAAATTTTATGATATAATGGTATTAGGTGATTAATTTGAATATTTATAAATGTTTAAATCAAATAACAAAATATATAGATGATAATTTAGAAAATGAAATAGATTATGATGTTTTAGCTAAAATAATGGGAGTTAATTCGTATACAATGCAAAAAATATTTTCTTTAATTTCTGGGATTTCTCTAGCTGAATATATAAGGAAAAGAAGATTATCAAATGCAGGTTATGATTTGTATGAAACAAATGCTAAAGTTATGGATATTGCAATTAAATATCAATATGATAATGCTACATCTTTCTCAAGAGCGTTTGAAAGTTTTCATGATATTAAACCTAGCCAAGTAAATAAACTTTCAAAACTAAAAAACTTTCCTAGAATTATATTTAATGAAGAAATAAAAATTACTAATGAATTAGAATATAAAATAGTTGAAAAAGATGAATTAATTTTGTATGGATTAGGCATTAAAACTAATAATGAAAATATTAGTATAGATGCTCCTGAATTCTTTAAAGAAATAGAATTGAATAATAAAGAAAAATATAGAGAAATAAAATTCGGTATGGTTACTTACGAAGATGAATTAAGAGAAAATTGCAATGGCTATTATGTTCTTTATGATAAAGAAATTGGAGAATTTGAAAAAATAATAATACCAGAAAGCAAATGGCTTGTATTTAGAATTAATTCTCAAAATGCTAAAGATATTCAAGAAATGTCGCATAAGTTTTATTTAGAATTTTTACCTTCTTGTAAGTATAATTTAAAAGAAATTCCTGAATTAGAATATTATCATGATGATGTAACTGACTTTTTAGTACCAATATATTAAACTGACAAAATTGGTAATCTAAAAGTCAGTTTTTTATTATTGTTTTTTGCTATACTTTTATCAGAGGTGACGGATTATGGAGTTAACGTCAGAAATTTACTTAACTAAAAAGTTTGTATCTAAAGAAGAATGGTTAGAATTAATCAAAACTATATCAAATTATAATGGTATTTTTAGAAGATGGCAGATAATTATTGCTAATGATAGAAATCAAATAAGATACTTTGTTAAAACTAGATGTAGTTTACCTGCTACTATAAATAATTTAAATTCATTTCTATTAAAACCTGTAAAAGAAATAAAAGAACCTAAACCTAGTTATACATTATTGGCTTTACCTAAAGTTGGTAGTAGTATTATCGACTTAATAAATTACAGTGAAATTAAGAATAAAGGTACTCTTGAATATCTTGAAATTAGTTTTCTAAAATTATATGAGGATAAGATTAAATCAAAAATTAAATTTTATATTAATAAAAAAGGGATAATAAAAAAATATAATGTTATTTTTGCTATTCCAACAAGTATATTATCAATAGATTTTGAAGGGAATAAAAGATATTTTTATAAAAGCTCTCCTAAATATTTAGAGATAAATAAAATATTACATTTATTAAATATTGATTCTAATAATGCATTACTATCAGTTGATACATTTCCTTATTTACAAGGAAACTTTTATCTAAATCAAAATAACTTTAGTTTTGATAAACACTCCATCATATCAGGATCATCTGGATGTGGTAAATCTAAATTTATAAGTTTATTAATTAATAATATTAATAAAAATGAAAGTCTTAAAAGAAAATATAAAGTTGTGGTAATTGATCCACATGCTGCACTTGAACAAGATATTGGTGGTATAGGAAAAGTAATTGATTTTAAAAATAGTTTAGATAGTATAGATTTATTTATTAACAATAATGATGATATTGTTGCATCAACAGAACTTTTATTAGATTTATTAAAATCATTAATTGCTGATCAATATAATTCAAAGCTAGAAAGAGTATTAAGACATTCTATTCATTTATTATTAACTGATGAATCATTTAATTTTAGAAATTTAAGAAGAATTATTTTAGATTTAGAATATAGAAATGACCTAATTAAAAAATTAAAATATAAATTGCCCGTTAGCGTAATTGATTTCTTTTTATCAGATTTTAATGATTTAAAAACTAAATCTTACGGTGAAGCTATATCTCCAATTATAGGTTTCATAGATGAAATGGAAATGATACCTGTATTTAATATGGAACAAAACAGTGATAATTTAAAGAATACTATACATGATAATTTTTTAACATTATTCTCATTAGATAGAACAAAACTTGGCGACAAAGTAACTAAGACAATATCTGGATTAATAATGCAACAATTATTAACTATAATTCAAAAACAAGAAATAGCTGAACATATAATATTTATTATTGATGAAGTTGCTGTTGTTGAAAATCCTATTTTATCTAGATACTTATCAGAAGCAAGAAAATATAATTTATCTTTAATATTGGCTGGACAATATTTTAATCAAATATCAGATAAATTAAAAAACTCAATATTTGCTAATGTTATTAATTACTTTATATTTAGAGTATCAAAATTAGATGCTAATGTATTAGTTGATAATTTCAATATGAAAATACCTTTAGATGATTCTAGAGATAGAAAAATTAAATTATTAACTGAACTTAATAATAGGGAATGTATTGTTAGGATAGAGTCAAATGGTGTATTATTACCAGCGTTTAAAGGCATTACATTAGATTATACAAGCATTCCTAGAATTAAAAGAACAATTATAAATAGTAACAATAATATGAACAACAAAGATAACTTAAATAAATCTAAAACTAATTTTAGTTTAAATAGTAATGTTAGTTTAAAAGATATTTTAATATCTAATTCTTCAAGTAGAAAGGTTGTGAAAGAATGAATGATAACAAAGCATTAGAAATCATTAATAAAATATTTCAAAGTGTATTTGATAAGGAAAACAATTATTCTTTAGATACATTATTAGAAAAGTTTGCATTTGATGTTAAATTGCCAAAACAAGTAAATGATTCAATTACAAATGAAATAACTTGGGCAGATTCTATCAATAGTGGTAGATTTATAACAAATAAAAATATGGAGAAAAGGGATGAAGAAACTGGTTGGATGCTTTCTAAAAAAGAAATAAATAATCTTCAAGAATTAATTGATATATGGAATACCATTAATTTAACTACAACAGAAAGAGTTTATGACTCTATTAACGTAGCAAAAAGTGATACTATTTATAGATGTGAAAATGTTTATAGAAGTACCGATTGTAGCGATTCAAAAAATATAATTTATTGTGACTCTTGTGGTAATAGTGAATTCTTACTAGCATCTCAAAGATCTGGTACATGCAATTTTTGTATAAGATGTGATGACTCTAAAGATTGTAGTAATAGTTATAATGTCATTTGTTCTAATAAAGTAAGCAATTCATTATTTATTCAGGATTGTTTCGATTTGTATGAGTGTATGTTTTGTTCTCATATAGCATCAAAAAGATTTTGTATAGCAAACATGCAATTTGAAGAGAAAGAATATTATGAAATTAAAAAATTGATTATTGAATGGATTTTAAATTCTTGAAATCTAATAGTTTATATTTCTATTTTAGACTTAAATGAAGTATTATTAATTATGTATTTCAAATTGTTAAGAAGTAGAAATACTTCTTTTTATTGTGCTCTAATCGCACCATAAACTATTTTTTATAAATATGATAATTTAATGTCGAGGTGATAGAATGAAAAGAAAGGTAGCAATATATGCTAGAGTTTCAACAGAACATGAAGCTCAATTATCAGCATTAGAAAATCAAGTTCAGTATTATGATGGCATTCTAAAACAACATCATGATTGGATTCTTTATGATAGATATATTGATGAAGGAATATCTGGAACTTCTACTAAAAAGAGAAAGAATTTTATGAGGATGATGGAAGATGCTAGAGAGGGAAGATTTGATTTAATAGTTACTCGTGAAGTATCAAGATTTGCAAGAAATACAGTTGATGCTCTTCAAGAAACTAGAAGGTTAAAAAAGATTGGAGTAGAAGTTTACTTTACTGAAGATAACATTTGGACATTTAATGATGAAGATGGAGAACTAAAACTTACTATTATGGCAACACTAGCACAAAATGAAAGTAAGAAAACTTCTCAAAGAGTTAAAGCTGGTCAAATGATATCATTTCAAAATGGAGTATTTTATGGAACAGGTAATATACTGGGATATGATAAAGTTGGTAAAGATTTAATTGTTAATGAAGAACAAGCAGAAATAGTAAGATTTATCTATTCAGAGTATTTAAATGGTAAAGGTACTGTTTCTATTGCAGATGAATTAACAAGAAGAGAAGCAAAAACATACACTGGGTTAACTACGTGGAGTGCAGCTTATATATCAAGAGTATTAAGAAATTCTTTTTATTCAGGTACTATAGTTTATAGAAAATCATATATACCAGATTATTTAGAACAAAAACCAAAAATGAACTACGGTGAAGTAGAACAAGTAATAGTGGAAGGTAAACATGAACC
>CAKPDJ010000074.1 GCA_934148875.1 uncultured Bacilli bacterium | reverse complement strand
ACTCTATCTGTGAAGTAGGAAACTTGGGAGGCAACTACCAAGGCGAATAAAAATTTTAATTTTTATTCTTTTGTTCTTATAGTTTAATCTCAAAATAAATTATATGTAAAAATATATGTGGTAATTTTTAATATATTTGATGTTAATTATTTAAGTACTTTTTTTGGTACTTTATTTAAAATGATTATTAATATAATATATGATATTGGTTAATTATTAGTAATTCTATTTATGATAGTTGTTTGTAATTCTATATAGAATAAATATTTTAATTTTTTTGTTATAAAGTAATTATTTGTATTATCTAGTCTATACATATATTGCTATAGGAAGTGATTATATGGATATAATAGACACTAAAAGAGTTGTAGTATTCAATCATCAAGAACTGAAAGATATTTTAGAGGTTGATAACGACTATGAATATATATACTTTGGTGCTGATATTACTTTGGAAAGTGGTATTACGATAAATAAAGATAAGGAAAAGGTAGTAATTGATGGTACTTATAATAATATTAGGTATACTTTAACTGGTATCACTAGTACAGAAGCAACTGATGTTATTATGGTATCATCCACGAATAAAGAAATTGTAGTTAGAAATATAAATATTAATTATCCAAATACTTATGGTGTTATCTATGTACCATTAGATACTAATTATGCTGGTATTTTAACTACTTATGATAGTATTAACTTTAATGGTACAAGGTTAGCTTATAATCCTTATGGAAATGTGAAAATTGTTGATAGCTATGTAATAATTGAAGAAACTAGTGGAATCGCAGCTCAGGAAGTTTGCATGGGAAATTATGTAATTATTGGTGGTAAAACTACGATAACTAGTAGTAGCACTAGTGGTTCCTTATTTTATTTTAGGAACAATTTAAGTCCATCTATTGTTTTCCTATGTCAAAGCAATGTTAGTCTTTCAACAGATACCAAAGAGTTTATGACTGGAACTAATAGATTAAATTTCACAATATTGCATGATACCGAAGTAAATATTGTAACTGCAAATGGTTTTATTTCTAATCCTGTATATGGTACTAATAATGTTTTAATAGATGAAAGAGCTTCTCTTGTTTTAATTCAAAAATCTCATCAAAGAGTTCCTATGTGGTCAGTTTTTGGTAATTTTGTGATGAAAAAAGATTCCAATTTGGAAATAATTAATTCTTATGAAAATACACCTGCTGATAATTATAATCTTCAATTTAAAGGTAGTAATTGTAAACTTATTTTAGATAATCCTAATTCTGTAATTATGTATAGTAAAAATGCTAGCGTTTTTTATTTTAATAACACAACACAATATCAAATTAAATGTAAAAGAATTAATTTATGGAGTAATTCTACAACTTTGACTAATGCTGGTGACATTTATGATTTACCGGACTATTCTTGGCATAAAGACGAAGATTTATTAGAAATAAATGGTACGGTTGATGCAACCACTACAACAATTACCAATCATAATTTAACGGAGGAAGAATTAAAGAAAACACCTGATTTAAGTAATTTTCTTTTTCAATCTAAAAAACAGTTTTCAATAGGGGATAATATCATAAATGTTCATCCTATTGATAATACTAAAAAAACACTAAGTGGACATACTACCAATATGGCAGATGTATTAATTAAGTATGGAGATAATACTGAGATAGTTAAAGCTGATGATGATGGATATTTTGAATATAATATTACTGATAATACTATAGCTGACGGTACAGAAATCGAATTTATTTCAAATGTAAGCAGTAGTTTTATCTATGGAACTAGGGTAGTAACCTCTCCTTATGATGGTGAACTATCACTTATGGATGCAACAAAAACATTTACTTTCTCTTTGGTACCAATATCTACAAATCCTATTATTTTTGCTAAAAATAGAAGTATTTCGTTAAAGGTAGTAGATAGTAGGGTAAGCAGTTCAGATTGGAAGGTTTATGCTTATATTGAGAAACCTCTAACTAGTCAAGGAGGATATACTTTACCAAATGCTTTAGTATTTAAAAAACTTGATGATGAAGTAATTATTTTAAGTGAAACACCTGCTTTAGTATTTACTGGTACTTCTAATAATGGAGATGCAGAAAGAACCTTAATTACCTGGTCTAGTGAAAAAGGACCACTTTTAGATTTGACTGATGAAGCTTTGGAAGCAAATGAAGAATATTTTGCTGAAATTAATTTTATAATAGAAGAGTAGTATAATGATTTAAATATATTTTTACAAACAATAAATATTTTAATATTATAAAACAATGTGTTTGATTAGTTAATGATAATATTAAAAAGAATAATTTTATATAAAAAAAGAAGCTTATTTTGCTTCTCCTTTTTTTAATTTAAGATTACTTTTTTCTTGATTGGCTAATTCTTTTGCATCATCAACTTGTTTTAAACCTAAATTGATAAAATATATTATAACTAACCATGCAGCTATTGTTAATCCAATTGGTACTAAATAATATGGCACTTCAATTGGCATATCCCAAATACCGTGTTCAACGACTGAAATAAGACAAATAAGTAAAAATCTTTTATCATTTAGATGTTTTTTATCTAATTTTTCAAATCCTTTAACATACATAAGTGCTGCACCTTCAATAGCAGCCCACGCAACATGTCCACCTGGGGCTAAGAAACCACGAATTTTTATAGTTTGTAACATAGCGGCATCACCAGCAGCCAAACCATATCTTAATATATATCCAGCTGTTTCAAATGCAGCAAATCCAGCTCCTACTGCTGCACCAATTAATAAGCCATTTAAAATATAATTACTATTTTTACTTTTAAATAGAAAAAATGCTACTATGGCAGCTTTTGCTGCTTCCTCAATTAATCCAACCATTAAAGCACCAGAATATGTACTTATATCAGTGTTAAGTTCTAATGAAAAAAATAATATTGCTAAAATTAAACTAAGTGCACCACCTAGAATAAAGTACTTTATTACTTTATAGAATGGAATGTTTCTAAATAGATTTATTTCATAGAAAAATATTAAAATTGTAACTGGTACAGCGAATGCACCTAGCATAATCATTGCTGGTAAAAAGTTAAGATTGCCATAATTAATATACCCAATTCTAGTAGGAATGTAAGCTATTATAAAGAATATTAAAATTTTAAAATATACCCAAGCACTTGCATTTTTAGGATTAATATTTTTTACATCGGGAGTTGTACTAGAGCTTCCACAAACAAATACATTATCTAACTCCTCTTCACTATGTTTTTTAAATGTATCTTTAAATAAGTCTTTAAAAGTTACATAGTTTTCTGATTTTGCGCCTGTTATTTTATCCAAATTTTCATTTATAATATTTTGAGCATTTCTTTTTTGAAGTGGAAAACCACACTCTGGACAAGCGTTATCACTTGATTTTACTACTGCTCCACATTCTGGACAAGTTTTATTATCATTTTTGTATCCACAATGAGGACAAACTTTAGCGCTGCTAGAAATTTCTTTATTGCATTCACTACATTTAATTAGTGCCATATTAATTTACCTCCTTCAAAGATTCAATTATAATTCTTGATACATTGTTTATTTCATCTGTATTAACATTTTCTTCTTTAGTAGTTACTAAGTACATACTATTATTTACTAGAAATGCATATCTGTTATCTATGACTAAATGACCACTTGATGTATAAGCGTATTGAATTCCATAAACATACTTATTACCTAAAGAACCACTTAATAAATTAATTGTTATTGTAGCATCAGGATATTCCTTGCCAATTTCTGTAGTTAACTCATTTAAAAGTACTTCGGGATTTGTATATCCTTTGTATTTTTCTATCATGATATAAGGTATTAAGGCACCTTGATTATCAATATTCTTGCCTACATAAATACTACCATCTTTGCTAATATATACTTTATAATTAGTTGGGAATTCAAAGTATTTTCCATTTTGATTAAATTCATAATTGCCATTAACATTTGGTTTTAATTCTGTATTTGGAGTAGTTCCTGTATTTTCTTTAGAGTTATTAAAGAAAAGAAAATATCCTCCTATCAAAACTATTACTAAAATTAATAAATATTTATTGTCCCATTTACTTTTTAGATTATTTAAAGTATTATTACTAATAATTTTAGTAGTGCTAGACTTTTTTTCTAAAGAGTATCCACAATGGGGACAACTTTCAGCTTTATCGCTTATGTTTTTACCACACTCAGGGCATTTGATTAAAGCCATATAAATTCCTCCTTTTATTACATTATATCATGTTTGATATTATTTTAGTTTTCTTTTTTTATTTTTAAAATAAAAGTTGAATCAAGTATAAAATTAATTTTAGTAATATTTAAACTAAAGGAGATATATTTTTGGTAGGTGAAGAAATGTTTTAATAGTATTATAAATATGTTAAAATATATATGGTAATAATTTAATGTGGATATATAATTTTTAGTGTGTGTAGAGGGTTTAACTCTATATGCACTTTTTTTCATAATAAAAAGACATATAAACTTAAACCTTGATACAATATAAGTGCTCAAACCAAATCGAAAGAAGGTATTTATATGTCTATTCAAAATTATATTACAGATATGCTAGAACTTAAAGATAATAATGTGATTTTTAAGGAAAACTGTTATTATAAGGAAAAAATTAAAGGAATCACTTATAAAATTTTTGAAGGTTATTTATCTTATAATCCTAAGTTTTGCCCTAAATGTGGTGTCATATTTGATAATAAATTTGAAAAGCACGGTTTTATTACTCCTGATATTAAATTACCTCAAGTATTAGGTTATAAAACCATTCTTAGACTTCATAAGCAACGATATCTTTGTAAACATTGTAATAAAGCATTTACTTTATCATCTTCTATTACTAATTATGGTTGTTATATTTCTAATAATACTAAACATAATATTGCTAGAGATTTAGTTAAAAAACGTTCTGAAAAAGACATTGCTTTAGATAATGATGTTTCTCCTAATACTGTTGAAAGAATTATGGATTCATATTATGAAACTCAAAAACTTTATAAGCATTATTTACCCGAAGTTTTATCTTTCGATGAATTTAAATCTGTTAAATCTGCTGATGGTGCTATGAGTTTTCACATGTGTGATGGTATTACTGGGCAAACTATTGATATTATTGAGGATAGACGCTTAGATAACCTTATAAAATACTTTTTTTATATATAAAGAAAGTGCGTTTTTTAAAAAGTAACTAAAAAAAGACATAATAAAAAATTATGTCATGCAAAA
>CAKPDJ010000073.1 GCA_934148875.1 uncultured Bacilli bacterium | reverse complement strand
AAATAAAAAAAGAAAATCAAATTTATTATAAAATTCAACTTTCTTTATTATTTGCCCCAAAACTCTTTACACTAACATTAATAGTTTTTACCAAAAATATAAAATCCAAAATAATACTAATTGTTATTTTAAATATTTTTGATATAATTTTATTAAGGAGGAAATAAATGAAAGCAAAAGTAAAAAAAGATACCTGCATTGGTTGTGGTGCCTGCACAGTAATTGCAGACAAAATATTTCAAATTGGTGATGATGGTTTAGCAGAAGTTATCTGTCAAAATCAAGAAGATACAGATAAGGTAGCTGAGATACCTGAAGAAGAAAAAGAAAACGTTATAGATGCTTCTGAGAGTTGTCCAACTGGCGCAATTGAAGTTATTGAAGAAACAAACTAAAAAAGTGAAAAGAAAGAATTCTATTTCACTTTTTTTTATTTTGAGTTGCTAAAACATAAAGTTTACTAACTTCTTTATTAGTTAATTTACGATATTCACCAGAATTCAAACCATCAACCGTTAAAAAAGCTACACGTTCTCTTTTCAACTTATCAACAAGATAACCAACAGCTTCAAACATTTTTTTAACTTGATGATTTTTTCCTTCATGAATAGTTATTTCTACCAAAGAATGATTGGTTTTAGTATCCACTTTTTTTACTTTCACTCTACTAGCTTTTACAAAATCATCATCAATCATAACGCCATCTTCTAACTTATGAACGGCTTCCCCATTTACTATTCCCTTAACTTTAGCTATATAAATCTTATCTATCTCATTCTTAGGATGCATAATCATATTAGCAAAGTCACCATCATTAGTTAATATTAGTACACCAGTAGTATCATAATCAAGCCTACCAACTGGGTAAATTCTCTTATCTGTATCAATTAAATCAACAACAGTCTTACGATTTTTATCATCACTAGTAGTAGTTAAAACTCCACGTGGTTTATTTAATAAATAATATTCCTTTTCCTCTCTAGAAATCAAGTTGCCATTTACCTCTATACTACTTTTATCGCTTGCCTTAACTCCTAATTCTGTAACTACTACACCATCAACCTTAACCTTACCAGATAATATTAACTCCTCTGCTTTTCTTCTTGAACACATCCCACTATTAGCAATTATTTTTTGTAAACGTTCCATTATTTCACCTACTTTATTTTTTTATTTGCAAATTTTGCCACTTCAGTTATGTCATCTGTGACATTAGTAAAAGGTAATGAATCAAAAACCATATTATTATATCGCACATTATAATCATGAATTCTAGGATCTAAAATTGATATAATTGCTGTATCATCCTCTGATCTTATGGCACGACCAGTTCCCTGTTTTAATTTGGTTATCATATCTGGCAAATAAACCTTATAAAAACCATCTTTATATTCATTAGCCTTATAATCAATAACTGGATCAACTATTGGAAATGGTAATTTAGCTATTATTACTTGACTCAATGAAGAGCCCTTTACGTCAATCCCCTCATAAAAAGAACCAGTAGCAAACAAGCAAGAAGAAATATCACTCTCAAATTTTTCCTTAAGAGCCTTTACATTACTTCCTTCTTTTTGAATATAAAGAGGAAAATCAACACCCTTAGACTTGACATTATTGTATACAATATTCATATCACTCTTAGATGTAAATAAAATTAAACTTTTGCCACCAGTAATATTTATAAGTTCATAAATGCGATTAGAAATATCCTCTAAATAAGTATCCTTATCACGCGGTGATGAAATGTCTTTAGGACAATATAATAAAGCTTGTCTTTCATAATCATATGGTGATATTTCTGAAAATTCTTTTAATACATTCTTACCCACAACCTTATCCAAGCCAACAGACTTTGAATAATAATCATAGTTATCCCTACCAATAGTTAAAGTGGCACTAGTTAGAATAATACCAGCACGATGTTTAGACAACAAAGTTGATGATAATTCATCTATTTTTTTAGGGGCATATGTCAAATGTAAATATTTACCCTGAGCATCCATAAAATCTACCCAATAAATATTATTACTCTTATCATTTTTTAACATATCATTTAAAACATCAATAATACTATATAACTCATTTAATACTTTATCATTGATACTATAAACACTATTAACAGTTCGTAGCTTAACTTCATCAATACAGCTTTTTATTGAATTTATAACTCTCTTAGTTGCTTCAGATAATTTATAACCACAATTAAATTTAACTCTATTACAGTCATAATAATTATCAATTGATTCATCTACTTTTCTAATTTCATTTTTAGCACTAGCACGTAATCTAGTAAAAAATTCAGTTAAACTATCAAAAACTGATTGAGGAGGTAAAAATATCTCATCATAATCAGAAACAGAGTAATATAAACGATATAATAATGACTCAATATACTTTTTATCAATAGCCAAAACATAAGAATTTCTTATCTTTTCCTCTAAATTATGAGCTTCATCTATTACAATCACACGATCATCTTTAAATAGCCTACTATCATTATCTTTCTTTAAGTCTTGAACCAACAGATCTTGGTTAGTAATAACAATTTTGGCGTTATCATAACTGCAATGATTCATAGATATTTTACAATCAGCATAATAAGGGCAAGCCATTGTGGAACAGGTACGAACATTAAAGTTTCTCCACATCTTATCACTAATATCTTCAAAGTCTTTTCTATCAATTGTATCATTTTTTATAACTTCATCCAAAATATAAGCATACTTCTCGTTACCAGATGTTTTTAAAAATTCATTCAATCTTTTGCGACATATATAATTATTTTTACCCTTAGCAAGTACAACATTAACTGAATCTTTATCAACACCTAATAAATTAAATACTTCATTAACATCTCTAATCAACTGTTCTTGCAGTGCTATAGTTGAAGTAGCAATGATAAAGCCTTTAAACTTATCATCATCTTTTATAGATTGAATTAACGGAATTAAATAAGCATAACTTTTTCCAATTCCAACTCCTGCTTCAATTAATAAAATTTGCTTATCTTTAATAGTATCTACAACACTATATGCCATACTACGTTGACCATCACGATATTGTAAGTGTTTACTATCTTGAATATGATTAAAAAACTCTTCTATTTCCAAAAATAGTCGGTTGTCTTGTTCAGTATCATTTTTATTGCTTTCATCTTTCCAAATACTAGCCATAATATCACCCACTTTTAATGATTGAATTATAACATAAAATATAAAAAAAAGCACTAGAAATTATCTAGTTCCAAAAAAAACACTTACTAACAAAACACTCATAATTAAAGTAACCAAATCAGCAAATAATCCAGCTTTTAAGGCATAACGTATCTTTTTAATACCTATACTTCCAAAATATAATGAAATAACATAAATAGTAGTATCAGTTGCACCTTGCATAACAGCTACAATTCTTCCTAAAAAAGAATCAACACCATACGTTTTAATCATATCAATCATAATAGCAAAACTAGCATTACCAGAAACCGGGCGAATAAGAGCCATTGGTAAAACTTCAATCGGAATACGAATAAAATCAAAAAGAGGTTTGAGCCAAACAAAAACATTCTGTACAATTCCACTCTTAAGTAAGATATTAATACCAAAAATCATTCCTATTAAATAAGGAAAGATACTAATACTCATACTAAGTCCTTCTTTTGCTCCATCTACAAACTCATCATAAACATTAACCTTTTTACTAATAGCTACTATCATGATAATCAATACAACACCAGGAATAAAGTAATTACCTATACTAGAAATACTCATTTTTTATTCTCCACCTTCCATAAAAAACGATCCATTAAAAGTGCAAGTACTGTATTAACACAAGTAGCTATCAAAGTTATAAAAATAAGATCAGTTGGATTACTACCACCATACATAGATCTAACAGCAATAATATCAGTGGCTATCAAAGTAACTCCACTAGTATTAAGAACTAAAAAAGTAATCATACTACGAGTGGCCCTAGTTTTATCTTTATTTTTTTCTTGCATACACTTCATTGCTTTAAGTCCAAACGGAGTTGAGGCATTATGAATACCAAGCATATTAATCGTTAAATTAGAAGCAATATAACCTAATGTTTCATCATCTTTATCAAGTTCCGGAAAAATAATACGAAATAAAGGACTCATTTTTCTAGCAAGAAAATCAAGTATCCCTGCTTTCTTAGCTATATTCATAAGTCCACTCCATAAAACCATCATTGGAAACATGCCTAAAAAAAGTTCCAAACAACTATTTCCACAATTAATAATTTCTTCATTAATAACATCAATTTTACCAGTAAATAAACTATAAACTATTCCAATAATTATAAAACTTACCCAAATTACATTAATCAAATAACCACGACCAAATCTTTTGAAAGAAATTTTTCTTTTCTTTATTCACTCTAACATAAACTTTTTCACTATAAATTTCTCGACCCGCTAATTTTACTACAACTATCCCAACTTCATCATTATCATTTATCTTATCAAGTTTAGTAAGCTTAACTAATACTTTAACATTTTCTTTTTCAACTTCTGTAAGTGGATACTTAAAACTATTTTTAATATAGATTTGATTTGGGTAATAAGCATTATCTACTTTAAACTTATTCTTATCCAAAATCACATAATTTTTATAATTTTCAAAGCCATAATTATACATTGTCTCATGAGAAACATACTCATTACCATCATTTAAAGTAACAGCTGTTAAATTCAAATTATTATGACTTGCATTAGTAACTAAAGTTCTACCAGCACTAGGTGTATATCCTGTTTTACCACCAGTAGCATAAGAATAACTACCTAATAATTTATTACGGTTATACCAAAGATAACTTTTTTTATCAGTTTGTACACTATATTTTCTAGTACCAACAATCTTCATATAAGTATCATTGTGAGATGCATAACTAGATAATAAAGCCATATCATAAGCAGTAGATTTATTTTGTGTCACTTCATCTAGACCATGTGGATTATTAAATACAGTATTAGTCATTCCTATTTCTTTAGCTTTTTCATTCATCATCTTAACAAAGTTTTCTTCACTACCACCAATAAAATAAGCAATAACTAAAGCTGCATCATTTCCACTTCTAAGCATCAAACCATATACCATATCAAGCAATTTCATCTTTTCACCAAGTTCTATATAAATATTAGAACCATACATAGTAAGCACTTCTTCTCCAACTGTAACTTCTTCTTCAAGTCTACCTGATTCAATAGCTAAAATAGCTGTCATTATTTTAGTAATAGATGCAATAAGCCTAGGATTATCTTTATCTTTTTCATATAAAACTCTACCACTATCACTATCCATAAG
>CAKPDJ010000072.1 GCA_934148875.1 uncultured Bacilli bacterium | reverse complement strand
TTGTTTGAGTCTATGAATAATAAGATAGATAAAGAAATTAGTATGTTCTTATTAAAGGCTGAGATTAGACAAAATATTGAGAGAAAAGAAGCTGTAAAGAAGACTATTGCTAATGATGGCAAGGAGACTAAGAAGGTTCAGGCGAAGAGTGATAAAGTGGGCAGGAATGATTTGTGTCCATGTGGCTCAGGGAAGAAGTATAAGAACTGTTGCGGTAAATAACCTCGCAACCCTTATAGAATAAGGGATTGCGGTTTTTTATATAATTGCAATATTTAGGTAAGTTGAGGCAAAAAATGCCTTTAGATAAGTTTTAGATAAGGTTTTTAATGTTAAAAATAGGTGTTAAAATTCTTTAAATCCCTTATAAGATAAAGAAAAATTGGTGTTGCAATTATTTTGTCATAATTGCAAAAAATAATAATTGTGATAAAATAGTAAAAAACTTTTGATTATATTGAGGTGATTATAATGGATGAGAGTCAAATATTTATATCAAATGGTAATAGACTTAGAAATGAAGGATTAACAATAGAATACAAGGAAACATTTAATTTTGGAAGTTTAGCAAAATATTTTAAGACTATGATGGCATTTGCTAATAATCGTGGCGGAACTATAATATTTGGAATTACAGATTCACCTAGAACTATTAAAGGATTAGGTAAAGACTCGCAGTTTTATAATATTGATCCAGAAAAGATAGTTCAATTTATGAAGGAAGATATGTCAGTAATATTAGATTTTGAAATTGATACTTTTTTTGTAGATGAAAAAGAGTTGGGTTATATTAAGGTAGAGGAATTGCGATATAAACCAGTAATTTGTAAAAAAAATGAAAGTGATATATTAAAAGAAGGAAGTATATATTATAGATATTCTGGTAGAAGTGAATTAATTAATTATGCTGAATTAAGAAATATTATAGATGATATAAAACAAATTGAGCGCGAATCAATTATGAAAAATTTTAACGCTATAATAAAAGAGGGTCCAGAGAATATCCAGATTGTTAATAGTAATACTGGTAGGATACAATGGGGACAGGTACCTGTGTTTATTGATGAAGAGTTATTGACGAATTTAAAAAAGGAAGTTAAATTTATTGAAAGCGGTAAATTTGATGAAAATGACGGAGAACCAACATTAAAAGTAATAGGTTCATTAAATTCAAGTAATATAATGAAAGTTAAAGAAAAAACAAATATTAATGTTGATTATCCATATTTTACAAAGGATATTGCAAAAGACAATAATATATCAAGTTATCAAGCGCAAACAATTATTCATCATTTAAAGTTTTCTGGAGACCCAAGATTTAATCAAATAATTAAAACTTCTTCAAAAACTAAAATTCCAAAATATTCAAAATTAGCATATGATGTTGTAAAAGATGAACTTGCAAAAATAGAAAACAAAGAAAAGTATTTTGGAAAGCTTTCAATTGAATATCAACAAAGAAATAATGATATGATTCAATAATTATAGGAATTAATAGTATGAAGTTAATATTATGTGGTGGTGGTTCAGGAGAACAAAACTATTATGTTAATAAAAAGTTAAATGAAATTATAGATCATAGTAAGCCATTCTTCTATTTTAAAAATGTAGAATCAAAAGAATTAATTTTCAAAGAAAAAACAAATACTAAAGAATTGTAATAAATTAAAAATAAATTATTTTAGATAAGTTCTGCTGGGTTTGCCAAGTGATATGGAGTGCTCATAAGTGCAACCAAGTGCCTAATTAATGAACCAAGTGCTCCCGAAATCTGCAAAAATCACCAATACAAAAGGCCTTGTGGCAGTGGAAAGAAATATAAAAATTGTTGTGGAAAGTAGTATAAATTCCCGAGAAATAGAGAAAAACTCGGGTTTTCTTATGCCATGAAATTAGAAAAAAGTACTATTAGATGCGTTTTAGATACTTTTTTTCTGCGGATTTTAGGGTAAATATTATCAAAAAATGTATTAGTATGTTATAATTATAATGAGGTGTTTACAATATGAAAACTAAAAAAATTTTATCTTACATTTTTGGCACGATGATGCTATTATTTGGCATAATTTTATTATTTTCAAAAGATGTTGGAAGCATAATGGATGGAATATCATTTTTATTTCTAGCAATACTTATATATCCAACTTTTTATTACATTTGTAAATTATGTAACAAGAATTTTTCGATAGGAAGAAAAATTGCATTAGGAATAGGGACATTTCTAATCGCTCCATTTTTGTTTTCATCAGAAGAAATTACTTATTCACATATTTTTACATACGTAGTTGTAGTATTAGTTTTTTGGATAATAATGTTTGCTACCAACAAAAAACAATTTATTGATGTGGAAAATAGAACAATTGAAGAAGAAAGCGATAAAACAGACATTTTTCATAAGTTTTATAATTCAATCATTAGAAAAAGAAATGCCAAAGTACTTGCTGTTATTGAATACGAAAACAAAATAAAAGAAAATTTTCAAAATTTGGATATAATGACAATTAATGCCATTGCAAAAATGATTGGTGAAACTCGAGAAAAACATCACAGTGTTTTTAATACTGATATGCCTGAAATAAATATAAGCAAATTAGTTATGGCATTTTGCATAGATTCACAAGATATGGAAGATGAATATGAATTAAATAATTTATATACTGATACTTATTATATAAGCAAAATTAACAAATATTGTTCAGAATTGAGCACATATATTAAATATAGAATTAGAGAAACATTACCATCACAAAATAGAAGTAGATACGTTGAATTTTATAATAATTATATAAGAATTTTTATGGAATCAATGTCAATGTTTACTAGCATCAAATTTTATAAGACAATTTCAAGTTATGAACAAGACTATGATGGGACAGAAAAACTTTTTGAAGAAATGGATTATAGATTTAAAGATTCAATGAGATACTTAGTTGATGTATTAGCAACATGTACTTGCATTTCAAAGATGATTTTTGTTGAGAGAAAAGTTAAGCAATTAAACGAAAATAGTGAATTTTATAAAATTATTTCTAATATGGCAAAAGAAATTAAGAATGTTGATGTAGTAATCAAAAAATCCAGACCTATTTATGATGAGTTTTATAAATCAAACCTTGGATTTATAAATGATGAATTGTTATATGGTATAGCAATTGCAACAATGACTAATAGAATTAATCATAAGAATATTTCAAAAAAGGATGAAGAAATAGCAAATATTCAAGAAGAAAAAATTACAGATTTATCTACACTTGATAACGATATGAGAGAATGGATTAGAAATGTTTCAGAAAATCACAGAAGTCTAGAAATTAACAGATACATTTTGTATAAAATAACTAATACGATTGATATCAACAATTTCGATTTATTATTAAATTCATTAGGTAGAACAAACGAATATGCTAACTTATATTATGACAGTGTAGAACATAACAATAAGGTTTCAGATAAAGATAGATATTTAAAAGGTGACTTTGAAAAAGAAAAAATTGAATTGAGTGGAAAATATACTCTTAATAATATTACAACAGGAACCCAATTTGAATTATATTTAGTTAATTTATTTAAAGATTTGGGTTACAAAGCTAAACATAATGGAAAATCGGGAGATCAGGGAGCTGACTTAATATTAAAAAAGGAAGACTATGTTTATGCTGTACAGGCAAAATACTATACAGGTAAACTAAGTAATACCCCAGTCCAGGAAATTGCAGGTGCGTTAAAGTTTTATAATGCTAATCAAGGTGTTGTAGTAACAAATAGTGAATTTACACCAGGTGCTGAAGAACTAGCTAAAGCAAATAATGTAATCCTAATTGATGGAAAGGATTTAAAGAAATTAGCTGATTATACTTTTGAAGAAGATCATAACGAAGATGTCTTAAAAAAATTTGAAAAATAATAATTGATTTTTACATACGTTTTGTGTTAATTTTAGAGTAAAATTTGGTTGTAGTTTTTACAAGTTCTTTGTAATTTCGACAAAAAAATGTAGAAATTGCAGAAAATTGCAGATTCTACACCATGTGGTTCGGGGAAAAAATATAAAAACTGTTGTGGAAAGTAATAAATTTAAATAGGAGAAAGGTGTATACAAACTAGTTATGTTATACCTTTTAATTTAAAAATAGAAAAGTTTTAAAGAAAAAAACAATGTTGTAATTTGTCAATTAGAATATGGCAAAATAAAAATAGATGTTAAATTAGAGAACGAAACAGTATGATTATCTCAATAATTGATGGCAGAATTATTTAATATATCAATATAAAACATTATAAAGTATTTCTTTAGGAGGTTATATGAAGGTAAAATTCCAAATTAAAAATCAGTATGATAAATATTTAGATAAATTGTTCAAAAAAATAACTAATAATTTATATATATGGAGAGTTGATTATGATGAAGTATTTAGAAGAGACTGCAGTTTTCTATTTAATAAATTCGAATATAATGATATAGAATTTCACAAAATTATAGAACAAGAGGATTATTATATCGTTCAACTTCAATTACAATTATTTGATGATAATAAATTATTGTTGGAAATGAAAGTAATAGATAACATATTTGTTGAAATAGATGTATATGATAAGAGTTTGCTAACTTATATTAGAACTAGTATTAATAATATAGAAAACTGTAGTGAAAATATTAGGTATTAATTTTGACATTGTTAAGTAAATGTACAAGATGATAAATCGGATGTTTAATTATGTTAAAAATGGGAATTCTTTAAATAAAGTTATTGAAGGCATTCTTGGTAATAGTAGTAATAAAAAAGATAATGGTATAACAGGATACTTAACTAATGGTTTTTACAGAAAAGATATATTTGAATCTATGGCAGTTATGACTGCAATGCAATCATTAATAAATTATCAATTAAATTATCAAGAACTTGAAGAAAATAGCACATGTTCTAAAATGGAACATATGGGTAATGATGTGAAACAAGTTTACAATACAAATATTATAATTTGGATATGGTTATTTCTATTGGTTTTAGAGTTAACTCTAAGAAAGCAATTAAATTTAGAAACTTTAAAAGCAATAAGTAATAAAATTGATGATAAAGCAAAGAGTGAATAGAGTGTATCATGTAGTGATATGAACCTCATAGAGTAGACATAATTTTGATATTATAGATACTATTAAGTTTTAATAAGTATTTGGTTGTTAGTCTTATTTCTTATAATGAGAAATAAGACTTTTTATGTGATATAATTATATATGAAGTGGTGGTAAAATGAATTGTGAAATAGTTGAGGTAAAACATGAAGATAAAGAAAAATTATATAAGTTATTACAATATGCTTTATATGATGGTTCACAATATATTGATAATAATATAAATGATGATTG
>CAKPDJ010000071.1 GCA_934148875.1 uncultured Bacilli bacterium | reverse complement strand
AGTTCATCTTTATTATTTTTATATAAATCATCTAATTTCTTACTAATATCATGATTTTCATTAATTTCAAGGATTGTTTTTGCTTTTACTTTTTCATCAGTTGGCATAGCATTCATAACCTTTTCCATTTCAATTGAAACATCACCTTCAGTAACCAAACAAACTGGATGATTTTTTAAACGATGGGTAAATCTTATACCACTAACATTATTATCTTTAAGTGTATTTCTCATAACTTCAAATACATCTTTATATTCTATATTCTTATTTTGAAGTTCTTGTTTCTCTTCATCACTATCAAGATCTACATTACTAGTAGATACATTAGCAAACTGTTTTCCATCATAATTATTCATTACTTGCATAACGAATTCATCAACATAATCAGTTAAATATAATACTTCATATCCCTTATCCTTTAACTGTTCTACTTGAGGTAACATATCAATTTTATCAACTGTTTCTCCACAAGCATAATAAATCTTATCCTGTTTATCTTTAATACGTGAAATATATTCTTTTAAAGTAACTAATTTCTTTTCACTAGAAGAATAGAACATTAATAAATCTTGAAGTTCATCTTTCTTCATACCATAACTATTATAAATTCCAAACTTCAATTGCATGCCAAATGCTTTAAAGAATTTTTCATAGCTATCTCTATCCTCTTCAATCATCGTTTCTAATTCTTTTTTAATCTTCTTTTCAATATTAGAAGCAATTAAACCTAAATTTTTATCTTGTTGAAGCATTTCACGAGAAATATTTAAGGATAAATCACTAGTATCAACAAGTCCTTTTACAAAACTAAAATAATCTGGTAAAAGCTCCTTACATTTATCCATAATTAATACACCATTAGCATATAACTGTAATCCTTTTTCATACTCCTTAGTATAAAAATCATATGGAGCATGTGATGGAATATATAATAAAGTTGTATAAGTACATTTACCTTCTACACTAGAATGAATTACCTTAATACTATCATCATAATCAAAGAATTTATCATGATAGAATTGTTGATAATCTTCATCTTTAATATTTTTCTTATCTTTTTTCCAAATAGGAATCATACTGTTTAAAGTTTCTTCCTCTGTTTCTTTTTCTACTTCATTGCTATCATCTTTTTTATGTTCATGAGTAACCATCATCGTAATAGGATAAGAAATATAATCAGAATACTTTTTAACAATCTGACGTAATTTATATTCATCTAAGAATTCATCATAATCACTACCATCTTTAATAGTAAGAGTAATAGTAGTACCTATATCTTCTTTATTTCCTTCTTTTATTTGGTATCCATCTACACCAGTTGATTCCCATCTATAACTTTCTTTGCTATCATATTTATGAGATAGAACAACTACATCACTAGCTACCATAAATGAAGAATAGAAACCAACACCAAATTGACCAATTATATCAATATTCTTTTTCTTTTCCATTTCCTCTTTAAATAAAGATGAACCACTTTTAGCAATAGTACCTAAATTTTCTTCAAGTTCTTCCCTACTCATACCAATACCATTATCAGAAATAGTAAGTGTACGTCTGTCTTTATCAACTGCTAATGTAATTTTTAAATCAGTTTTCTTAATTTTAATATCTTTATCAGTTAGTGATAAATAATATAATTTATCAATTGCATCACTAGCATTTGATATAAGTTCTCTTAAAAATATTTCTTTATTTGTATAAATTGAATTAATCATTAAATCAAGTAACTTCTTTGATTCTGCCTTAAACTGTTTTTTCAAAACAATCATCTCCTAACATCTGATATCTTAACTCTTATTTTAGCAATTGTCAATAACGAGTGCTAAAAATATAAAATTTTCATTTAAAAATAAAAATTATTTTTGAAAAAAGTTTACAAATTCACATAAAAAAAGTTCAAATAAATCATTTACAATTAAGTTGGGACAAAAATTATAGAAGATGCGATTTGCTTAAACAATATTTATTCTAGTATAAAGAAAAATATAATAATCATTAATAAAAAAATTCCTAGTTATAGATATTTATTAGACTTATTAACTAAATCAATTGACATTTTAATTTTAACATCAATTTACACTTTGTATTCAAAATTTCATTTTCTACCTGAAATCCAATAAAGAAAAAGGTGCACATTTTAAATGTACACCCCGTTTTATGATTTAATAACAATCAAACAGTTCTTAATCTTAATTTGACAATGATACCAATGTAATTTTGGCATAACCATTACCTGCACGAACTCCATTTTGCATAGAACCACCAGTAACTCCGCCTATATAGCCAGAGCCACCACCGCCGCCAGCATAAGGTGATGTAGTACCACCGTACCAACCACCACCGCCGCCACCGCAACCGTAATCATTGGTTGTTGGTGTAGCTGCTGAGCTTCCCGTTCCAAATTTTCCTAAACTTCCTGGAAATTGTTCAAGAAGCCAAGCTGGATAATCAGAATATAAACCATTTTGATCTCCACCAATGCTCACATATGCTGCAGTTCCTGAAGAACCACCATTCGTTCCACCGCCGGTTCCACCAATACCGCCAATACTTTCATTGCCACCAATACCGCCACCACCGCCTGCAACAATTAATACTTCAGAACGATAAGAATCATAATTAGCTAGTATTCCACGATTTGTGGTAGCTATATGAGTAGCACCACCACCAGATCCATAATATCTATCTTTTTGCTCACCGCTTGCTGTTAAACCACCATTGTTTCCATTACCACCACCGTTATAGCCACCAATAGCATTTCCAACGTTGCTTTTACCACCAGAACCACTACCGCCAATAACAATATATAAAGTAGTATTAGCAACTAATGATACATTACCTGTCGAATAACCGCCATTACCACCACTAATTTCAGCATAACTTCCACCTTGAGCGCCATATACCTCTAACTTATATGTCCCACCACATTGTGCTGTAAAGGTCTGTACTCCTCCAGTATAATTGTATTCCCATGTTTGCCCAGCAGCATAACTACAGCAGCTTTGTGTATTACAGCTTTGACTTAATCCTGTCGTAACAAGCGCACATGTATTAGTTCTCGTTTGAGTTCCACCACCACATGCTTTACTACAGCTACTCCATCCACTATAACTATTTGCTCCATCACTTGTTGCCCCTATATATTTAACTGCTGACCTGTTTCCTACTCCATCTTCTGCTATTACCCAAGCATAATATGTAC
This sequence comes from uncultured Bacilli bacterium, assembly GCA_934148875.1. Classification (GTDB taxonomy): domain Bacteria; phylum Bacillota_I; class Bacilli_A; order RF39; family UBA660; genus Alloscybalousia. Next base: position 2,170 of record CAKPDJ010000071.1, on the reverse strand, counting down.
TTCCACAACTTCTAGTAAATGTTGTTGTTGTTGCAAACCTACTATCACTATTTGCTGGTGTTGTTGATGAATTACTTATTATATATTTATATGTTATATTTCCACTTCCTGTATCTGTTGAACCACTTCCCCCTGTTTGGATATATCCCGTTCGATTACTTCCACTTACATTTCCTATTGCTCCTCCTGTTGGAATTGTTGGTCCTTCTTTATCTACATATACATTAACAGTCTTTTCACAAGTTGCACTATTTCCTGCATTATCTTCTATTCCATAACTTAAATACGCTGTTTTAGTTGTTCCACTACTATATGTCCATTGTTTACTTGCTGTTGAACTACTACATCCACTTGTACTATCACTACACGTTGCTGTTAATGTTCTATTTTGTGATGTCCAATTGCTATTTTCTCCTGCAAAACTACAGCTTGGTTTATCTTTATCAACCTTAACATATATACTACAGCTTCCTATATTTCCTGCACTATCTGTTACTGTTCCCGTTACCGTCATTGTTCCTGTTACTGTTTGATTACTTACTGATGACATTATGATGTTACTTCCTGTTCCATCTGTTGTTTCAAAATCTACTCCCACATCACTTATATACCATCCATTTTTACCTAATGTTCCACTTGCTACTTTTAAACTACATGTTGGAGCTACTGTATCTACAACATATGTCTGATAGTACCATCCACTACCATTATCCGGATTCTGTTCTTGTTTTCTTCCTGATTCATCATATGCCTGTGTATATATTGTCCATGACCCATGATCTAATGTATAACTATTACTTGTATTTTTTATATTATTGGTTGCATTATTTACTGCTCCATTTTTGTATACATGAATATTCGTGTAATCAAAATATGTATCAATAGCATTTACTGTAATTGTTTTATTACTGTTTGATACTCCTCCAGCAGTACTATATTCTACTCTTGGATTAGTTTTATCTACACTAACATTAATACTACACGTTCCACTATTTCCCGCATTATCTACTACTGTTCCTGTTACTTTTCTATTCTTAACATCATAAGTTATATTTTTAATATCTATACTACTATTCTTAACTCCACTTCTATCATCATTTAAACTATCAAAATCTACTCTAACATCACTTGTATACCATCCATTTTTACCTAATGTTCCACTTACTACTTTTAAACTACATGTTGGTACTTTCTTATCTATCTTTACATTATAACTATTTGCTGGACTTACATTTCTTGCTTTATCTACACTTCTAACAAAATAGTTATAATCTCCATCCTCTGTCATTAAATGTCCATTTCCATCTATCTTAGTCCAATTTTTTCCATCTTTACTAATTTCGTAATATGAAACCCCACTTCCGTTTAAATTATCTTTCGTATAATCTGTTGATTTAAATAAAGCATAAATATTAGTATTTACCCAACCACCTTTATATATACTTCCATTCTCATTCTCTTTCTTTAATACTACTTGTGGAATACTTGGACTTACACTATCTATAACCTCTACTTTTATCTGTTTCTTTGCCCCCTGATATGAATATGTAACTACAGTTACTCCTAACTTATTAGTATCTATTATTCTTGGACTTCCAACTACTTTGTCACTTACTAATTCATTTAAATAATATGCTCTTGCATATGGTAATTCAAATGTCTTTCCCTGTTCTACTGTATAATAATCTTTATCTACTTCTACTTTATAATTCTTTGTTTCTGGTGTTACATTATCTTCTTCTGTATAGTTACAAAAGTCACCCTCTGTTTTATAATTATCACATATCAAACAACTATAGTATTCATACTGATTTTTATCTACTTTTTTAACTGTGAATTTGGCATCACATTCTTTTTTATTACTATCCAAAACTGGATCCACATAGTTATTTATTAATAATTCATTTAAAGGTACTACTGTTACATTTCCAATTTCTTTAGGAAACAATGTCTTATAATCATTTAAATAATCTCTTCCTGATAATAACACTGTTTTTTCTAAATTCTTATAATATTCATCTGTTCCTCTTTTTAAATATCTACTAACTGATGGAATGGCTATTATCAATAAAATTCCTACTATTACTATTACTGCCAACAATTCAATTAGAGTAAATCCACTTTTCTTTTTCATATTGTCACCTACTATACTAATTATAATTTAACTAAC
>CAKPDJ010000070.1 GCA_934148875.1 uncultured Bacilli bacterium | reverse complement strand
TACCTTGATTGTTACGACCACCGTTTTTCTTTAAACTAACTACTAGACTTTTTTCAGGAGTAGTTTTAGTAATTTCTGTATTTACTAAAGTACTTCTTTTTCTTTGTCCTGGAGTAATTGGTTTATAGTTTCTTACTGACATGAGTAACCCTCCTTTAAATTATTAATTAAGTTCAATTGTTTGACCTTCAGCTAGTGTAACGATAGCTTTTTTGCTACGGTTTGTAAGTCCAGCGTAACGTCCAACTCTTCTTTTCTTTGGTTTAACATTAACTGTACGAATTTCTTGTACTTTTACGTTAAATAATTTTTCAATTGCTTGTTTTATTTCAGTTTTATTTGCTTTAGGATCAACTTTGAAAACATATTGTCCTCTTTCTTGTCCTAAGTTAGCAGATTTTTCTGTAATAACTGGCGCTTTTACGATTTCTAAATACTTTGTATTCATTATTTAAGCACCTCCTCGATAGATTTTAATCCTTCTTTAGTAGTTAATACTACATCTGCATAACTTAAATCTAATACATTAAGTTCATTTGCTTCAATTAATGCAATGTTTAATAAGTTACGAGAAGCTAGGATTAAGTTTTCTTCTAATTCATTTACTACGATTAATACTTTTTTGTTCACTAATTCTAATGAATTTAGCATATTAACCATTTCTTTAGTTTTAGGAGTAGCAACTTTAATTTCATCAACTACTACTAATCCTTTATTATTGTAAAGGTTTAAGAAAGCTGTTTGTAATGCTAATCTTCTTTCTTTACGATTTTGTTTCTTTGAGTAATCTCTTGGAACTGGAGTACCATATCTTCCTCCGCCTACCCATTGTACTGCACGGATAGATCCTTGACGAGCATGTCCTGTTCCTTTTTGACGCCATGGTTTTCTTCCACCACCGCTTACTTCACTACGAGTTTTTGTTGAGTGAGTTCCTTGTCTTAATGATGCTCTTTGTAAAATGATGGCATCATATAAAACTTTTTCATTTGGTTCAATGTTAAGTAATTCTTTGTTTAATTTAATGTCCTTTAGTTTTTCCATCTTTAATTCCTCCTTTCACTACAATTTAAAATTTTTAATTATTATTTAATCTGCAGTGATTATTCGTTTACTTCTTCTTGAGTTTCTTCAGTTACTTCAGTTTCTGCTACTTCTTCTTCAGCAGCTTCAACTGGTGTTTCAACTACTTCAACATAAGAAATTAATTCTTCAGTTTCGTTAATTTTCTCACCTTTTTTAACTGATGTTCTAATCATAACTAAAGATTGTTTAGGACCTGGTACATTACCTTTAACTAAGATAACATTATTTTCTAAATCAACATCTACAACTTCTAGATTTTGAATTGTACATGCTTGGGCACCCATGTGTCCTGGTAATTTTTTACCTTTTAATACGTGCATTGGTAACAATGTACCTAATGAACCAACACCTCTATGATATTGAGAACCATGTCCCATTGGTCCACGAGATTGGTTATAACGTTTAATAACACCTTGGAACCCTTTACCTTTACTAACTCCACTTACATCAACGATTTCTCCTTTTGCAAATAAGCTAGCATCGATTACTTGTCCTAATGTGTAATCATTAACATTTACTCCCCTGATTTCTCTTAAGAAGCGCTTAGGTTCTGTATTAGCTTTATTTGTATGACCAATTTTAGCTTTGTTGCTTACTTTTGCTCTTACTGTTTCACATCCTAATTGGATGGCATCATATCCGTCTTTTTCAACTGTTTTGATTTGAGTTACAACATTTGGTTCAACTTCAATGACTGTAACAGGAATTAACTTACCGCTTTGTGTAAAAACTTGAGTCATTCCTATCTTTTTCCCTAAGATTCCTTTCATTTTACTTTCCTCCTAATTAATTTTGTTCAACTTTGATTTGAATATCAACACCGCTTGGTAAATCTAAATGTGCTAATGCATCAATAGTTTCCTTACTTGGGTTCTTGATATCAATAAGTCTCTTATGTGTACGCATTTCAAATTGTTCACGACTGTCTTTGTATTTGTGTACAGCACGTAAAATAGTGAATTTTTCGATCTCTGTTGGAAGTGGTACTGGTCCACTGATTTCTCCACCAGAACGTTTAACTGTTTCAACTATTTTCTTTGCAGCATTGTCTAGAATTCTATGATCATATGCTTTTAATCTTATGCGAACTTTGTCTTTTGACATTTCGAATCCTCCCTTCGCCTATATCTAGTATAGACTTGCTCCGTGTAAAAACCTGAATTCACTAAGTAAAATTTTAACAACTTAACCTGGTGTATCAGCAACCTCACACATCTAAGCAGCCACACATGGATAAGTATAACACAATATATATAAGGAAATCAAGCTTTTTTTGATAAAATTTCTTTTTAAAATTTACGTAAAAATAGAGAAATTTTTTAATTTTCTCTATTTTCCATGTTTTTCTAATTTTTTTATCTCCTCTTTTGAATATAATGACGTTCTTACTAAGGTTTGTAGTGATACACTTAAATTAGAAACTTTAGCTTTTGGTATTCTAATTCCTTCAATATCATAACTAATTTTTGAACCTTCATTATCATCAAATCTTACAACAAGACTAGAATTATATTTGCTATTATCTCTATCAAACAAATAATTATCAACGTCCTTATCAGATACAAAGAAACTGTCTTTATCAATAATAGATGCTTTTATAACACCGTTGTCATATGGATTCTCACCTACAAATCTAGCAATTAAAATACGTTTGGCTAGATTGTTATCGCTATTTAAAAGTTCAGGATGATTTACAATATCATTTTCTAAACCAATTTCTACTAATAATGAAATTTGCTCATCAAGATTTTCTTTCATTAACATATCAATGTTACCTAAACCTCTAATACTAATGTTATATCTATTTAATAACTCAATGTTATTGCAGATTATATTTCTATCAAATAATAATATACTTTTGTTAGAAAGCTCTCTTATATTTACTTTTGCTTTTTCAAGTGTTTTGATATTATTTTTTAGATTATTAAATAGCTTGGCATCATAATAAATATTAGGATTATTTGAAATAATTTCTAAATCGATATATCCCTTTTTCAATAAATTGTTTATTTCTTTAATTGTAGATAAGGAAGCTTTACAATAAATAAGGATTCTAGTGTTACTGTCGAATCTTACATTTGGTAGTAATTTTTCTTTTTCCTTGATAGAATCAAGTGGAATATTCATAAGTTCTGCTTTTATATCTGAAGAAAGTGCATTAAAATCTATTCCAAGTTTAGCAAAATAGCTAATATATTTGTTAATGGAATTCTCACTTTTATATTTATACTCTTCATGTAGTTCCGTATAGTATGCCATATTATGTTCATAAATATATTCTAAGCATAATTTTTTGATATCATCATCTAGTATCTTATCTAAAATGAAGTCAATATTGGTAATTTCCTTTTTATCCTTTTCTTTAGATAATATTTTCTTTAATTCTGTATAACGGTATATTCTTTTATTATTATCTCTAATTTTACTCTTAGCTTCCTTATCTATTTGTCTATAGTAGCTATATAGTTCAGTAAGACTTTTTTCAACTGCTTTTGCATCGATAGAATCAAAAAAAGATAGGATTATTCCAGAAAGTATAGCGGATAAATCATCAGTCGAATTAATATTAATAAGATCGCTTCTTCTATGCATACAAACAGCTAATATTAAGATGCTTAAATTATTATTTTTATCTATTTTCATTAATAATTTTATTAATTTAATAAATTGTAATAATACTTCATAATCACGACTTTCAAGTTTTATATTTAAATCTCTTTCTATACGCTTTGATATTGTCTTTAGTGATCTGTTAGAGAGTATGTTAACTAACTTAGACATATTTTTATTTTCAGTTAAAAGAAAACTTATATCATTTTCTAATCTATTAATGGTATCATTATCTACATTTCTGCTAAGATCACAACATATCCTAATTCTTTCAAGAGGACTATCATTAATATAACTTTTTATTTCTTCAACTTGTTCTATTAAGATATCAGGATTAGTTTTTCTATCAGCTTCCATCAACATTGCTAATAATAATTCGCTGTCAGTAACATTTAAAAATGTAATTGGGCTCTTAATATTATATTTGTCAAAAAATTGATCTAGATATTCTACACGTTTATCATTACTATTTTCTAATTCAAGGGATAGTGTACTTATTTTCTTTTCAATCGCATCTATTAAATCATCATATTTATTTGTCATATTTGCTACCACCTTTTATTGTTTTTACTAGATTTTTAGTCTCTAATCCTTTTAATAATTCAGTTTCAATGCTTTTATTTTTTTCTATAAATTCATTATCTTGTAGCATTTCAACTAAATAATCCCTATTCTTTTTATAATAGCTAACTCTATTACTCAAGGATTCACGATAACTGTTATCCATATCACATTTTTTAGTAAAAATGCTAATAATAATATAAGTATCTTTACCAATCCTATCAAAGACTATTCTAGTTTTAAAGTCTTTTACTTCGCTCATTCCACCTAATGTTTGGTGTGCACTATTAAACATCTTAGCATTTTTGAAAGTACCATCTTTTATTGATAACAATAAATTTTTAAATACTTCATAGTATTCCTCAGGAATTGAATAAAGATCGTTTTCAGCATATATTGACCCACTTGGCGTTTCTAAAAATATTAATCTATTTTCTGTTATTAATGATTCTTCTATTTTATTTTCTTGACCTTTTGTTTGAACATATTCAATTATACTTATAATTTCATATAAATTTGCTTTTTCACTTAATATTTCTTCACTTAATTCTGCATCATTTTTAACATCTTCATCTTCTAGCATAGCGTCAAGTTCATGAATTTCTTTTAATATCTCTAATTTAATTCTATTTACAAGGCTTGAATATTTTTTATTTTCACAACTTGGTAAATTATTTAATACAGCGTCAGTTAATTCCTCATTGGTTCTACACTTTGATAATTCATTTTTTAATCTTTGATAATAATATAAGTATTCTTCTTGTTCCTCTTGTTCTTCTTCTAAGTCTAATTTTGAAGATACTTTTGAATTATCTTTATCAACTAATGGACTTTCTTTTAATTTCTCAGCTTTATCTAAGTCTTTGATACTATCTCTTAATATATTGGCCCTTCCTATATTATATTTAATTACTCTTTCTAACTCTGCTGATGTTGCATTTTCGTCAACATTTAAAAACACTTTATTCATAAGCCACCCCTTTAATTTGCTGTGTATTATACCATAAATCATTCAATTAAGCAATAGTTGTTACATTTTGCGTAATGATATTAATAATATAAATTTGTACAAAAGAAAAGAAAAGCTATGATTTCATGCTTTTCTTTAGGTATGATCTTATAC
>CAKPDJ010000069.1 GCA_934148875.1 uncultured Bacilli bacterium | reverse complement strand
TTATGTTTCTCAAATTTATTATAACAAAGGTTTTTCTTTTTTTATGTCTTACCCCAAATTATTTTACACTATCCTATTAATTAAAAACTTTTTCTTTCTTATATTTTATGATATGATAGTTATAGTTATGATAAGGAGTGATATTATGGCAAGTAGGATGGATAAATATAATTCTAATTCTGTCAATACTACCCAAAGTCGTTCTAAAAAAAATGAACAATTATATGAACAATTGTATACTAATAAGGTTTACACTGAATTTACTGATATTAACAGTAATAATGTAATTGATTTGAGTAATGTTAGTAATGAAACTAAATATAATAGAAGAGAAGATTTTCAGAAAAATAGAATGTTTAATCAAGATTCGAGTTTAGCTTCTTTTAAAAAGAATAGTAATCTTGGTGATAATAGCGAAGAAATTTCTAATCTTGATAAGAAAAGTTATGATATTAATGAAATATTGGAGAATGCAAAGAAAAATCGAACTGAAGATGAGGAAATGAAACAAAAACGTTATTTAAAAACTGTTGAATATAGTATTATTTCTGATTTAACTAATGATAGACTAAAGGAGTCTAAAGATAAATCACAAAAACTTTCGAAAGACGAAGAGGAAAATTTAGAGGAATTAATTCATACAATAACGTCTAACAGTCTTAGAAAGAAAATTGATGATGAATTATTGAGCGACTTGTTGCCTACTGAAGAATCAGAAACTATAATTTCTAAGCAGTTATTAGATGATTTGGAACAAGCTAATTCTTCTGATGATGAACTTATTAATACGGAAAGAGAAGCAAATGATGAAGACGAAGATGAAGATGCAGGTATTGATAAGTCCTTTTATACAAAATCAATGGATTTATCAGAAGAAGATTTTGAAATGGAAGAGGATAACTCTTTTATTGATCCACCAAAGATGGGTTTAGTAAAAAAAATATTGATAGGAATATTTATTGTATTAATTATTAGTATAATCGGTTATGTATTGTATCGATTTATTTAAATATCATGTTATAAAGTCAATATATTGTTGGCTTTTTTATTTGCAAAAAAATGTTTTTGTAAGCAAATAGTCATAAATGTTTGTTTTATAATTTAGTGAATTGAAACTATTGTGTTGAAGTGGCATTAACTAGTAGAGTAAACAAAAAAATTGATTTTTATTCTTTGTTTCTTTGCATATTATTTATACTATAAGGGATTGTTTATATGAAGAATAAAATACATTTAAAGAAGAAACGTAAGGTTTCTAAAGGAAAAATATTATTTATAACACTTATTTGTGTTGCGTTAGGTGTCTTTTTAATGCTCAGAGTTATTAATAAACGATTTACGCCTATTTTACTTGAAACAGCAGAATTAGAGGTTAGTAAATTTTCAACGATTGTGATTAATAAAGCGATTGCTCAGGTTTTGGAGGATAAAATAAATACTGATGAAATATTTAATACTGTTATCAACGACAATGGTGAAATACAAACTATCGATTTTAATCCTATTATTGTTAACCAGGTGCTTAATGTTGCAACTAGTGTCGTTCAAAATAATTTAAAATTATTAGAAGAGGGGAATTTAGATACAATCGGTATTTATGATATTGATTTACCAGAAAACAGAATTAATGATATGAAAAAAGGTATTATTGCTAAAATACCTATGGGAGTTCTTACAAAAAATTCAGTTTTATCTAATTTAGGGCCATCTATAGCTATTAGATTACATTATATTGGTGATGTCACTAGTAATATAACTACAAAAATTACTCAGTATGGAATTAATAATGCTTTGGTAGAGGTTGGTGTAAAATTACAGATGACAGCACAAATTATTTTGCCTTTTACAACTAATAAAATGTCATTGGAGTGTGAGATTCCACTAGCTATTAAAATGATACAAGGAAAGGTACCAACTTATTATGGAAATGGGCTAGTTAAGGATTCATCTCTTTATTCAATACCTCTGGAATAGAATTATATTTGTGATGGTTTTCTGATTAATATATGGTATAATTAATCTAGTAGTAATGATATTAAATATTTGTTAATATCGAATTTATTTAAAATTAAAATGTTATAAATGGAGTTATAAAGATGAAAAAGATAATTGTTAATGATGCTGAATATGAATTGATTAAAGATTATAAAAATACATTTAATGAGGAAGAATTTATATCTAAATATACTGAATACTTTGATGATTTTGATTATATACTAGGTGATTATTCTTACAGTAAACTTAGGTTGAAAGGCTTTTGTTGTAAGGATAATGCTCATTTTAATAGTATTAATGATTATAATGATGTTGATAATTATATTAAAAATTACTGTAGTTATAATTGTGGATATTATATTGTTAGGAAGAATGACAAAAAGAATTAGATAAATATTTAAGAAAGTTTTAAAATAGCTTGAAATATGCAGTAAATATGCTAAAATATATATAGATAATATGAGAGAATATGGAGGGTATGTGTATGGATAATAATAAAGTGACAAAGAAACTTTCAATTATTAATGAAGATGGTACTAAAGAAGAAGTTGATTTACTTATATGTTTTTCTTTTAATGATACAAACAAAGAATATGTTGTATATACTAAAAATGAAAAGGATGAAAATGGTAATATAACAATTTATGTATCCAGTGTTAATCGTACTGGAGACTTACCTAGAATGGGTGCAATTGAATCGGATGAAGAGTGGTCAAGAATTAAAGATGTACTTAGAGAATTATCAAAAAATGATTAGAAGGGTGTGAACAGAATGGAACTTAATATTAAACAAGGAGAACTTAATGCTGGAATATTGGCGAATTATCCAGATCAGTCTGGAAATAAAATAAGATTAAGAGAAATTAGCTTTAATAATTTTCTTCGCCATGTACAAAATGTCCCATTTCGTGCTACTTTTGCTGTATTAGAAAATTATGATGCTGTGTTAGGCGCTGGACAAAAAAAGCCTATTAATGTTAAGGAAAATATGTTTAATAATATTATTAAACATAATGGCTTTAGTAAGCAAAGTGATGTTAGTTCTCTATCAAGTGAAGTTAATGTTGAAAGTAGAAGTTCTGATGTTTCTCAGCAGGTTAATTTTGTTTCTGATGATAATAAAAATAGTTTAAATAATTCAGATAATGATGCGTCTACTGAAGTTGATAGAGTGGTTAATCGTGATAATGTTGCATTTGATGATATTTCTAATGCAAGAGAATTAATTTTTAATGCTAAAGCTGAGGCAGATAAGGCTAATGCTGATGCTTTAAAAAGTGAACAAGAGCTATCTAAGCTTAGTGTTGAAGAAACTGAAGTACAGAAAAAATTACAGGATGCAATGTCTCGTCAAAGAGAAATAAAAAAGCAAATAAGCCTTGCTTTAGAAAACCAACAGACAATTTTGTTGGAAGCTAGGAAAAAATATAATTCTGTTATTTCTGAAGCTAATAGAAAAAAGGAAGAAAATCAAAATAAGATTATTCAATTTCAAACGAGAATTGATAATACAAAAAAGCAAATTTCTGAAATAGAAAATGATATTTCTGAACAACAAAATGTTTTAAATGCTCTTCGAGATTTTGGTAATTACGACGATTATATGCAATCTATGGGAACTGAAACTTCTGATGTTGCTGAAAAGAAAATTGCATAAAAATAAACACTAATATTTTTAGTGTTTTTTTCATATTTTATTATAGGTAGATATAATGAAAAATTTTATTGATTATTACTATAATATAAATGTTTCTGAAATTAAGCATATTCACGATAAATATTTTATATATACTAATAATGAAAGATATATGCTTAAAGTTTTTGGTGATACTGATTTCTTTATGGTTTATGAATATTTGGCTAATCAATTAGATAAGTATTTATATTTTTTTCGTATTGTTAAAAACAGACAAAATGATTATCTAACTTATATTGACGATAAACCGTATATATTACTAAAATTAAGTGATATTAATAACAATACTATTAGTATTTATGATATAAAAATCAATCAGTTTTTTGAATATAGTAATAAAATTTCTAGATTAATTAGATTTCCATGGGTTAAATTGTGGGAAAATAAAATAGATTATTTTGAGGAATGGTGCTATTTAAAACAAAATCAATACAAAAATATGTATTCATTATTTCATTACTTTATTGGCGTAGCTGAAAATGCTGTATTGTATTTAAAAATAACTGAGGCTGAAGAAAAGATGGAGGAAATAGATAGATTGGTTATATCACACAATAGATTATCTATGGATTCATCTCTTTATGATTATTATGATCCTACCAATATTGTGCTTGATCATCCAAGCAGGGATGTTAGTGAATATATAAAGTCAACTTATGTTCATGGAAATTTTGACATTAAATTGTTAGAGGAGTACTTAAATGAACATCATTTTTCTAAATATGGTTTGAGATTATTGTACGCAAGAATTTTATTTCCTAGTTTCTTTTTTGATTATATAGATGAAATGATACTTAATAGTTATGATACTGATTTACTTTATTTAGAGGCAAGGATTATTGAGTTTGAAAAGTTTATAAGTCAGATTAGTGTATTCTTTAAAGAAAAATATGATATTCCTGTTGTTACTTGGTGTATCAAAGAAATATCATATTAAATAAAAATTATGATTTAATTAAATAGTCTAACTTAATCAATTATGTTTCGTACTTCTATTACTTCTGGAACTTCATTAATTATAGCAACTTCAATGCTATCCTTTAATGTGGTATCGATTAATGGGCATTCACTGCAATGACCTAACATCTTTATATAAACAATGCCATTTTCAAATTTTATATATTCAATATTGCCGCCATCGCTAATTAGAAAAGGCCTAATCTTATCAATTACATCAATAATTTTTTTTTCTGTATCTGTCATATTAATCACCTTTATTCATTATATAACACTATGCTAATTATCGCAATATAAGTTGAATAATTAAAATATTTTTGTTATAATATACGAAGTTGATATAAAAGAGGTGCAATTGTGTTTAAATATGAAAAAGGTAAGATTGTAACAGGACATGTTACGGGCGTAGAAAAGTATGGAATTTTTGTTAATTTAGACGAGTTTTATAGTGGCTTGATTCATATTTCAGAAATTTCTGATGGATTTGTTAAGGACATTAATGATTATGTTAATGTTGGAGAAACTATCCAGGCAAAAATAGTTGAAGTTGATTCTGATACTTATCATGTTAAGTTAAGTATTAAAAATCTTAACTATAGAGTTAATAGAAAAAGTGGTACAAAGTTAAAAGAAACATCAAATGGATTTATGCTATTAGAGTCTAATTTACCTAAATGGATTAATGAAAAGTTGTCTAGTGCTGATGAATCTAGTAACAATAAATAGTAATTAAATGTTTTATTAATTATTTTTATTAGGACGTTTTTACTTGTAATAGTATAACGATTGCAATAAAAATGAAAATAAATAAAAAAATTCTATTAATTGTATTGACAAATTTTTTTCTAAATGATATATTTGATACTGTCAAGTCATTAGTGGTTTGAATTCGGGCGATTAGCTCAGTTGGTTAGAGCACCTGCCTTACAAGCAGGGGGTCACAGGTTCGAGTCCTGTATCGCCCA
>CAKPDJ010000068.1 GCA_934148875.1 uncultured Bacilli bacterium | reverse complement strand
AGATTGGTACCATCTTATCTGTTTTTCTTATTAGTTCTTTTTTATTCAATCAAATCACCTCTGATTATATTATTTCTATTTTTTTTGAAATATCTAATAAAAGGCAAAAAAAGAAACAAATTATTTAAAACTTGTTTCGTTAATAAATTACTAAATTATTTTTCTATTAGTTTACTATCGCCAGTCTTATAATCTATGCTAATACCATCTTGAACATTATATACAAAGACATGAAATTTAATACCATCACCCTTATCTTCAACAGAATAAGCTTCCATTTCTACTCCACTAGCAAGTAAATTATTTTCTTTAAAAATAGGTGTAACTCGGTATAAAACATGATTATTGGTTTCTTTAATGTAATTTGCTACTTTATTTTCAAATTCTAACATTCCTACTGTATTCATATATCTAGTACATGTAATAAGATTACGCTTATTGGCATTTTCTCCTGTTAATTGATATCCAATCAAATGGCATCTATTATACAAATATTTACCATCAACATTATCATATTTTACTGTATGCCATCCACTAGGTTTAACAGAACCAATAGAACCTCTTTCAGTAGTAGGCATTAATTCTTTACTAATATTAGCATAAGCATAACCACATCTACCTAATGAATCAAGTTCACTATAGATTTCAAAAGAGTTTGTATTAATGTCTTCTTCTAAGAAATTAGGTTCATTGTTATTAATAACTACGTAGCTAGATCCACTATATTCAGGTATTTCATTTATATTATAAGAGTAGTTATTTTCATTTGGTTTATTTGAAACAGATGCTAAATTATTATTGATAATATTATAAATATCTTGGTAGTTATAACCACCTATTAATAACAACAACATTATTATTAAACTAATTCCAGCTTTTTTCTTCTTGACTTTACTATTCATACTACACCATACCGTTCTATCATTAAATTACATAATAATTATATCATCTTTTTTAGAAAATTATATCAAAAAAAGAACTCACACAAAATATGTGTAAATTCTAATTTTATTCATTTCCTTTTACGCTACTAACCATATCTATTTTATTAACTTTTCTAGCTAGGAACTTAGAAACTAAGTAAGATACCAAGAAAGTACCAACAGTAGCTATAATATAAGTAGTAATATTAATATGTACTCCAAAATCAAAATTATCATCTAAGCAAGCCTTAAATAACCATGAAGTCAAATAATACCCAGATGGTAGTCCAATTATAACAGATAAAGCTGTAATCCAAAGATTCTGTTGAATAAATATTTTCTTTATTTTTTTATCTTTAAAACCTAATACCTTTAATGTTGCGAATTGGTATTCCTTTTCACTATAAGATAAAATACCCATATTATAAATTATGATAGCTCCAAGTAAAATTGCAAAGAAAATTATTAAGATAATCATTTTTCTCATCATAGAAAGCATAGATTGCATACTTTCCTTTAAAGATTTTTTATCTTGAATTAGACTAACTCCATCTATTTCTTTAACACCTTTTAAATCACTCTTAGTATAAAGTGAATCAGGAGTATATTTAACATTTAAACTTTCTAAATAACTTCTAGTAACCGTAATATTTTGATTTTGTGGGTCTTTATTAAAACCAACAATCTTAGATTCATAATAAGTAGAATCACCATATATATGCCAAGTAACAATATCGCCTAATTTATAATTATTATTTTCAGCTAATTTACTTGTAACATAAATACCAGTATTATCATTAATATTTATAAATTTATCTTTACTATTTTGAAATCTAACTAAATTATTACTATCATCAACAAAAATATTATTAGCTACTCTATTTCCATTACTATCTTTTATTTCAATACCTAAAGTTTGACTAGTACTATTTCCATATTTGTCAGTTAATTCTTTTAAATCTTTTTCACTGATATTTTCATTTAAAGTAAGTTTATAGTCAAAGTCATATAAGTCTTCAAACTGTAGTTTTATAAAATGGTTCATACTATTTAACATACCAAAAGCACATACTATTAAAGTACAGCAGCCAACTATTCCAACAACACCAGTAATAGTTCTAAATTTATTTCTAATAATATCTCTTAAATTCCATTTACTAGAAAAATTCATCTTACGGAATAACTTTTTAGTAGTTAAATTTAAACTACCATTTTTCACTTTTGGAAGTTCGTTTCTTAAAGACTCAGCTGGTATTTTTTTAAGTTCCTTTCTACAAGTAAGATATGTGATTAATGAAACAACTGCTACTACACATAGTGCTACTACATAGCTCATATTATTAATAACTGCTTTACCATTAGGTATTTCAAAGAAAGACATTTCTAATCCGATAAATATATTACCAATGAAAAATCTTCCAAGTATTATTCCACAAATAGCTCCAAGTAATGATATCCAAAAACCATATCCTATATAATGACTAGATATTTTACTATTTTTAAATCCTAATGCTTTTAATGTACCTATTTGAAGTTTTTGTTTCTTTACTACTCTAGTCATAGTAGTAATAACTGATAGCATGGCAATAAATAAAAATAATCCTGAGAATATTCCTACATAAGATGCCCCTTCATCTATTTCACCTTGATACATTACATAAGAAGAAGTATCTTCTATTTTTACTATAGCCAAAGCTGATTTAATATTATCTTCAATGTCGTTCTTAACTTTTGAAACATTATCTTTATTATCAACATCAACCATTATATAGTTATATGGAATATAATCTTTATAATTAAAATCTTTTACATATTTATCAAAAGTTTTAGTATCAGTAATTTTCATTTCTTTCATTACCATACTTTTGATATAATCTTCTGGTATTTCATTACTAGAAAGATATACAAAACCAAATTTCTTACGATTTGGAATCAATTCTGATGCATCACTAGTATCGTATAAATGGTCTGGTACATTAATTAATCCTAAAATTGTTTCATTTAGAGTAAAAGTATCATATTTTATACTAATTGTATCGCCAACATGTAAGTTATTTTCTTTAGCATAAAAATCGTCTAACCATACACCTTTTTTATTAGCATCAAATTCTATACCATTAACTACATAAAATTTAGAAATATTATTTGATTCTATAAAACTAATTAAATATGTTTTATCATCTTTTGTTGCATCAATTCCTGTAACAACTAATTTTCTTTCGGCATCATTTACATTATCTAATTTCTTTATTTTGTTTAAATCATCTATAGTTAAATTAGAGCCTAATACGTTTAAATCTTGTAGGTTATTTTCGGTATAAAAAGTATTGGCAGTTTGGACCATACCATCCATATAAGATTCAATACCTACATATACCATAACTCCTATTAAAACCATCAAGAAGATTGTTAAAAACTGTGACTTATTCTGTAATATGTCACGAATCATTTTCTTTCCTAACATATTACCACACAACCTCATCTATATCTTTAGGTTTTTTATTTATTTCGTTACTTTCTACTTTACCATTTTTAAGTCTAATAACACGATCCGCTATTTCAGCAATCAATGAATTGTGAGTAACAATAACGACAGTATTTTCACCATTATTACTATCACACTGTTGTTTTAAAAGCTTTAATACTTCTACACCTGTTTTAGAATCAAGTGCTCCTGTTGGTTCATCACATAAAAGTAAAAGTGGGTCTTTAGCTATAGCTCTAGCAATTGATACTCTTTGTTGTTCTCCTCCTGATAGTTGATTAGGAAACTTATTATAATGTTTTTCTAGTCCAACATCTTTTAGTATTTTTTTAGCATTCTTTGGTTTTTTAACTATCTCATTAACTAACTGTACATTTTCTAAAACCGTAAGAGTTGGTAAAATATTATAGAATTGAAATATAAATCCTACATTTTCACTACGATAGTTAGTAAGTTCTTTATCGTTATATTTAGATATTACTTCATTTCCTATTTTGATAGTACCACTTGTAGCTTTATCCATACCACCTAGCAAATTTAATAATGTAGATTTACCAGCTCCACTTGGACCAAGTATTACTACAAATTCTCCTTTATTAATAGTAAAATCAACACCATCTAGGGCATTAAATTTTTTCTCGCCAACAGTGTAAGTTTTTTTTACATTTTTAAAACTAATTAGCTCTTCCATAAATCATCCTCCTCAAAATATGATATTTATCTCACATTCAATATTAATTATACGATTATTATATTTATCAGTCAACAAAATATGATATTTATTTCATATTTTGTTGAAAGAAATACAAAATAAATGTATAATTGTATAAGAAGGAAGCGATAATATGTCAGAAATAAGAATACCTACTCAAAAGAGATCTATTGAAAAAAGAAATAAAATTATAAAAATGGGATTTGAGTTGATGTGTGAAAATGGTTATTATAAGACTAATACGAATGATATAGCTAGATATGCTGGTGTTTCTACTGGTATCATTTATCAATACTTTAATGATAAAAAAGAAATATTTATTGAAGGAATTAAGAATTATTCTGATAATATTATGTTTCCTATTTTAGAGGTATTAAAAAAGAAAGAATTTGATGTAAATTGTTTAGAAGTAATTCTAGAAGAAATGCTACAAATTTTTATCAAAGAACATACGCTATCTAAAAAAGCTCACGAGGAAATGATAGCATTATCTCATCAAGATGAAGAAATTGCCAAAATATTTCACGATAAAGAATTAGAAACTACTAAAAAAATTGTAGAAACACTAAAGAATTTTGGAATCAACTCTCCTAACCTTTTAGAAAAAGTTCATATTATTATTGGTATTGTTGAAAACTATTGCCATGAAGTAGTTTACCATAAACATAGTTGTATGAATTATGACATTATGAAACAAGAAGTAATAAAAATGATTATCACTTTATTAAAATAAGTTCAAGCAAAGCACTTGAACTTATTATTTTATATAAAATTTATTTTCTTCTAATATCAGCATATATCATATCATGATCAGATGTGTCATTAGCATCAATTCTACCAGCATTTTCTACTTCAAAATCATTTGGTATAAAAATGAAATCTTCTTTCTTTTCTTCGTTATTTTTTCCATGCCAAGTAGCACCATCAATATCAACTACTTTTAACTGACTAGAAACATCTATTACAAATTGTTTAAAATTATTATCATTTAATTCCATATTGAAATCACCAGTTAAAATAATTTTATAGTCTTTAGAATATTTTAAAATAATACTTTTTAATTTTTCTAATTGCTTAGCTTGAATAGAAGGTACCTGATAATCCAAATGTGTATTAATCATACAAATCTTTCTATGTTCATTATCTTCAGTAACCACAATAGTAGCTACTCTAGGCATAATAGATGCCTTCATAATAGATGTTTTGAAATCTGGAAAATTATTTGCAATCCAAGGTAACCATATAGTATTTGTTTCTAAAACTTTTTGATTTGTAAGAATATTATTGTTTTCATTATATGGTAAAAACTTTAAAGCATTGCCATAACGATAACTACCTAAAAATTGATAATTATGTAACTCTAAAGCAAGTTCATTTACATATTTGATAGTTAATTCTTGAGTTCCTAATAAATCAAACTCTTTTTCTTTGATAATATTAGCTACATATTTGGCATTAGAAGTACCATCTTCACGGATACCACCATTACGATTAATACCATTATCTTTCATATTAAAACTACCAACTTTTAATAAATCACTCATACTCTTTCCTCCAAACGCCTATATTATACCACAAATACCACAAAATGTCTAAAAAAATTCATATAACTCTGATAGTTTTCTATATTAACATTTATATTGGTAGATAAAGTAAACAAAATAAGAATTTAATTTGTTGCCATTTTGTTGTCAATAACATTCATAAACAGAATATTTCAATATCAAGTTTAAAAAAACAAAATAAAAGAATACTTATCTCTAAGTATTCAGTGCGCGAACACCTTATATAATAAGGTCAAAATCAATTGGTAGCGAGAGGGGGGATCGAACCCTCGACCTTCCGGGTATGAA
>CAKPDJ010000067.1 GCA_934148875.1 uncultured Bacilli bacterium | reverse complement strand
TATCTAAATATTTGACCACAAGTAACTGTATCATCTAAATTAAAATTTTCTATATTTTCTATTTTTAACATATTATACCTCCCACTACATTATATCATTAAGTAATACTTTATACAAAATATAATATATTTAAATGAAGGAGTGTAACATGAAAATAATTACGAATAAAAACTTTTATAGTAATATGGAAGAATTTTTAGATGAGTTTTTAGATAATCAAAATAGTTTAGATGGGATAAGTCTAGAGGTTGTGTTAGCGCGTGATGATGTGCCTATGTCTATTACTACAACCGCATATGAAAGTGTTGATAATGAACTTATTAAGCAAATACAAAATACTGAATCAGATAATATTAAAAATGATAATATTTGGCCACTGGAGAGAGTATTAAATAAACTTAGGAACATCAAAAATAAAATCGTTATAAATTTTATTCCAATACCAACAATAGCGTTTGCTCAATATACAGAGGCAATTAATAAAATTAATGAAGATCAAGTATCATCCCTTTTTAGTGTTATTAATAAATTCCCTACTCTAAACTTTTATATATCTAGCCTAAGTAGAAATATAATATTTCATTTAAAAAATAAGGAAACTAAGAATAAGATTGGTGTAATATTATCTCCATATGATGATAGTTATATTGATGTTGATTTTTATGTTTTTCCACCAGAAATGTTAAATTTATCTATAATAACAGAACAATTATCTATAAATAAGGAATTAATGATTTCATGTGCAGTTTGTCAAAATATTAAAACAGTCTATGAGTTTTTACACAATCCCAAGGTTAAAAATTTAAATGAAATAATAAATAAGATTTCGTTTATAAGTAATTACCCTATTATCGCATACAAAGTTTTAAAGATTTAAAAAAACCTCCTAAGAGGTTTATTTTCATAATGGTGATCTGTACGGGATTCGGACCCGTGAATGCCACCTTGAGAGGGTGGTGTGTTAAGCCACTTCACCAACAGACCATAGAAGTCATCAACTGACTTCTTTAGTTTAGCATAAATAATGGTTAAAAAGCAATACAATTATTATAATCTAGGACTTTTTTCTTCATTTTCTATTAATTTTCCATCCATCAAGTCAATTAATAAGCTTCTACAAGGTTTGTCTGATAAAAACACATCACAACATAAATCAAGACTATCCATTGAATCAGTAACCCCAACAATATAATCAGGTGATTGCTTATTAAAAGTATTCATTACAGCTAATTCAATACTATCAATAATATCATCGTAATTTAAGTCATTAAATAACCAAATAGTTAATAAATTAAGCATGTAAAAATCAATACCATCAGTTGTTCCAGTACGTTCTATATATTTTCTCATACTTGAACTTACCTCATCGAAATGAAAATCATCTATTTTTACATTAACAGCATCACATAGACATACTTCAGAACCATTCGTTATAACATTTTTAAGATTTAAGTCACCATAAATACAATTTTTTGCCCTTAACGATAACAGTATTTTCTTTAGCGCAATAATTAAATTGTATTTTTGCTTGTCAGTTAAATCATTCTTTTGCGTTATAATAGGATAATAACCCTTCTTAAAGTCCATTGAAAATCCAACTATTTTATTGTCAATCGAAACTAAATCACTTGGACCTAACAAGCCATCTGTTTTCAAATTACTAACAGCAATTATCTTATCTAAATTAATTTGACCAGTTTCATAATATTTTTTTATTAATATTTCAGTACCATCAATAGAATATCTATACAATTTAGACTCAAAACCACCACTATAATAATCAGTGTTAGTAATAAATTCCTCTTCTGTCGTAAAATTAATACATTTCATAATAATAACTATTCCTCTTCATTATTTTTTATTTCATTTAACCTTTTTCTAATCATCAATGATAACTCTAATGGAGCCTTTACTTTATTAAGTACTAAAAGGGCATCCTGTAATTTTGTTTTTAAGGGTATATTTTCTATTTCATTTGCCATTTCTTGATAATTAGATAAATGATAAGTTTTAACAAACCCTCTTATATAATCTTCTAAATCTTTTAAAACATACATTTTTGATTTGTATTGGTCCATTTCATAAATTCCATAGTAACCACTAACTAAAAGTTTAAATTCTTCTTCTAATGTCATACTTAGGCTCCATATTATTTACACTCTGTACAAACATTACTACCAGAATCAGAAATCATTGTTTCTAATTTATCTTTTAATTCCGCTACTTCAGTATCATTCCAATATTCACTAGGTTTTGAAAATCCTTTAGTATCCCATGAAGTTTCATCATCAAATCCTACTATCTCACCTTTTTTAATAGCAATAACACTAGGAACATAAATTCTTTTATTTCCTTCTTCATCATTCTGTAAATAATCGTTTAGTATAGATACAATCTTCTGATATTTATCAGTATTATTTTTTCTATCTTCACGGATATTATAATAATAAATTTTTTCAACTCCCATATCCATGGCAACTTCATTCAAATATTTAACATATCTTTGGCACCATGGACATTCTGGAAAACCTAGATAAACAATACCTGTACCCTTTTCTAAAATATTTATTATTTCATCTATATTACGATATACGAACACATTATTTTTTGAAACTTCAGTATATTCTTTATTAAATTTTATACTATCAGTTTCCTTTTTATCTTTCTTTAATAGGAAAAATCCTCCTATAAACACAATCAATAATAAACAACAAACAATTAATATAACTATATTTTTCTTTTTCATATATTTACTCCTTATATTTTTATTTTTTTAGTTTCTAATTTTTCATTAGTTTCATTTCTCAAAATTGCATATAAAATCGATGCAAGTGGTAGTCCAATAATCATTCCTGTTATTCCTAACAAACTACCACCTAATATTACTGCCATTAAAGTCCACATTGAGGCTAATCCAACTGATTTACCTACAACTTTTGGATAAATAAAATTGTTTTCTATCTGTTGAATTATTTGAAAAACTACTATAAATAATATAGCTTGCCAGATACTAGTAACTGAAATAAGTAATGCTCCTATTAGCATAGCTATCATTGCTCCAAACATTGGAATTAAGGCTGTTACCGCTGTTAACACTGAAATAATTAAAGCATATGGAAAACGTAATACTGTTAGTGTAAAGAAGAAAATTGTTCCTAAGATAATAGCTTCTACACATTGCCCAGAAATAAATTTAGAAAATGTTTTATTAGACAAAGTAGCTATTTCCATTATCTTTTCTACATGTTCCTTCTTCATATAAGCATACATAATTTTTTTAATACCTCGACTTAAGTACTCCTTTTGACTTAACGCATATACCGCAAACACAACCGCCGTAAATAAAGTAAAGACACTAGTAATTAAGCTAGTAACAAAACTTAGTGAGCCATTAATAACATAATTCAAAACTGTTACCATAATATTATTTACATTAGTTGTATCTTTAAAAACCTCTTCAACTCTTAATTTGATATCAGGATAATTATCTACTAAATCTAAAACCCAATTCTGGATATTTTCAATAAATCCTGGAATGTTTTTAATTAATAATTGAATATTTTCTATTAACTCCGGTATTAATAAAAAGCTTATTAATATAATAACTCCTACAAAGATTACCAATGATAGCGTTATCGATATAGTTCTAACCGGCAATTTGCTTTTATTACTTTTTTGATGCTTTTTTATAAAGTTTTCTATTTTAGTCATAGGAATATTTAATATAAAGGCTATGACAGCTCCCAAAATAAAGGGATATAAAAGATGAAGTAAATGGGAAAGAAAGCCAAAAATGATTGGTAAATTAGTAAGAGCCCAAAACAAAATAATTCCAAATGAAATTAAAATCATTAATTTCTTCATATTTTTTTTATTAAGTTCCATATTTTTATCTCCTTATAACATATATTATATAATTATTTATTATATTTTAAAAGAAAAAAGAATAGTAACTATCCTTTTTTTACATAAATTTATTAAATCTGTTTTGTATTCTTTCCTTACCAAGTAACTTTAAGATTTCATAAAGGTCTGGTGTTGTTGAACTAGTTGTTACTGCAACACGAATTACTGTTGATATATCAGCTACACTTCCTTTATAATTATCAGGATTAGCTTTGTATTCCTTCATATCAGTACAATAACCTAATTCATTAGATAATTCTTTAATTTTATTAAACCATGTTTCCTTATCATCATTTTCTGAATAATATTTGTCTATGTATAATTTTAAGATTGTTTTAATTTCTTCTTTATCTTGAATTTTTCCAAAGTCGTATGTTAAGTTATCGATAAACAATTCATCATACATATACCAAATATTCTTTTTAATTGCTGAGAATGATTCAAAATCTTTTCTAGGCTTTTTTTGCTCTCTTTCAATATTTAAAATAGCTATTGAATAGTCCTTATATTTTTCTAAAAGTGAAGCAAAATCTTGATCAAATTCCTTTGCCCAAACTAAGGCTTTATCGTATACATCACTAGCTTTTAATCTACTAATATAACTTCTAGATATATTTAATAATTTTTCTAAATCAAATAAAGAACCACTAACGCTCATCTTTTTAAAGTCAAATTTAAAATCGTCTATTCCAAGAGTTGGATTTTGATCCCACCAACCTTCAAAATTAGAATTAGCTATTGTCATTAGATAAAGTTTTACTGCTTCAACTGGAATACCCTGTTGATGATAGAAACTAACTGCTGCTTCTGGGTCTTTTCTCTTAGAAAGTTTTCTTCTTGTTCCATCCTCATCTACTTTCATAATAACACCAAGATGGGCATATTTAGGTGGTTTGAAACCTAAAACTTGAAATAATTGAAGGTGAACTGGAGTTGATGATATCCACTCTTCTCCTCTTAAAACGTGTGTTGTACGCATTAAGTGGTCATCAATTGCATGAGCAAAGTGGTATAGAGGTAATCCATCACTTTTAATTAAAACAATATCCATATCATTTTCTGGGAATTCAATTTTGCCACGAACTAAATCATTTAAAACTATTTTTTTATTGAAGTCACCAGGCGATTTTAATCTTATGATATATGGAACACCATTTCTAATTTTTTCAGCACGTTCTTCGTTAGTTAAAAAACGACATTTAGCATAACTTCCGTAAATTCCTATTCTTTCCTTATTTAATTCTTGCATTTTACGTGTTTCATCTATTTCTTCTTGAGTACAAAAACATGGATAAGCAAGACCCTGTTCTACTAAATATTTAGCATATGTATCATAAATTTCTTTTCTCTCACTTTGAATATAAGGTCCATATTTACCTATTTGTTCATTTTCTGATACTACACCTTCATCTATTTTTATTTCAAAATTGTTTAAATCATCAATAATACCTTGTACACCATTTTCAACACTACGCTTGCCATCTGTATCTTCAATTCTTAAATAAAAGACACCATTTGTCTCTTTAGGTACTTTACTCTCGATAAATGCTGCTAATAAACTTCCCATATGAACAAATCCAGTAGGACTTGGTGCAAAACGAGATACTACAGCTCCCTCAGGTAAATCTCTTTCTGGATATAATTTTTCATAATACTCTGGATCACGTTTAACGTTAGGAAACATTAAATCTGCTAGTTCTTTATTTGACATAATATCACTCCTTATTCCAATCTATTTTATAATATTTTATAAAAATATACAATCCTTAGAAAAAAGAAAATCCTTAATACTTTAAGGATTTATTAACAATTTGGCTGCCCCAGTTAGATTCGAACTAACGCATAATAGATTCAGAGTCTACTGCCTTACCGCTTGGCTATGGGGCAATAACAGTTTAATAATAACATATTAATCACTTTTTTTCAATATTACTATGTTAATTAATAGAAAAATGGTACCTAATTGGTACCTAAAAAAGAAAAAACCTTGAATCATCAAGGCTAAATACTATATGGTGGAGCATAGCGGGATCGAACCGCTGACCTCCACGGTGCAAACGTGGCGCTCTCCCAGCTGAGCTAATGCCCCATATAATCACTTATACAGTAAGCTAGGCACTTAACTGCATCAGTGATTTAATAATACCTTAGTTAAATACAAAAGTCAATACCTAAAAATTATTTTTTTAATATTTTTCTATGATTCTGAGATTTTTTTCTAAATGCAACCCCACTTTAATAAAAAAGTTGCATTTAAGTTTGAAAATATAAATAGTTGC
>CAKPDJ010000066.1 GCA_934148875.1 uncultured Bacilli bacterium | reverse complement strand
GAAACAGTATCACCTATTTTTAAACCTTTAGCTATAACATAATCTTCATTATGCAAAGTAGCACGTGATATAGTTGAACCAGCTACTATTACTGGCTCTAAAACAGCATTGGGAGTTATTTGACCAGTCCTACCCACCGTAAAAATAATATCTTTTAACTTAGTTAATACTTCTTCTGCTGGAAATTTATAGGCAATTGCCCATTTTGGATGATGAGCAGTGAAGCCTAACTCTTTCTGTTCATCTAAACTATTTACTTTTACTACTACACCATCAATATCATAAGCAAGATGAGGTCGTTCTTCACCTTTATATTTAATATAGTCTAAGATACCTGTAACATCAGTTACTAATAAATTATTGGGATTGGTTTTAAAGCCTAATTTTTTCATAAATTCTAAGGCTTCCCAATGAGTTTTGATACCATAATCTTCAGGATTTGGTAAATGATATATCCAACAGTCTAACTTACGGGAAGCAGCTATTTTAGAATCTAGCTGTCTAATTGAGCCAGCTGCAGCGTTACGACAATTTTGGAGAAGTGGTTGATTTTTTTCTTTTCTTTCCTCATTTAATTTTTTAAGAGTTTCTTTACTCATGTAGATTTCGCCACGAACTTCAATATCAATTTCCTCTTTTAAAGTTAAAGGAACAGTTTTGATAGTTTTTACATTATTGGTAATGTCTTCACCTACTGTACCATTACCACGAGTAGCAGCTGTTACTAATTTTCCCTTTTCATAATGGAGAGAAACACTTAGTCCATCTATTTTTAACTCGCATACATATTCAGGATTTATTCCCTTTTTTTTTATTCTAGCATCAAAAGCTCTTATTTCATCTTCATTAAAAACATCACCTAAAGACATCATTGGAATTTTATGTGTAACCTTTTTAAATTCATCTAATACTACCCCACCAACACGATGAGTAGGAGAATCACTTCTTACTAATTCAGGATATTTTTCCTCTAATATTTGAAGTTCTCTAAATAATTTATCGTACTCCTGATCTGTTATAGTTGGATTATCTAAAACATGATAATTATAATTTGCCTCATTTAAAATTGTTACTAATTCATCTATTCTATCTTTCATGATTTCCTCCTATTTATTTATTGCTTTCTCTGGTTTGGTAGTAGTTTTTATCCAATCATTTAATTCTTCATCTACTATTTTATTTTTTACTTCTTTGTAGGTTTCTTCATCATTATATGGACCGTATATGTTATCTTCTTTGGTATCTACTATATAAAATTTTACTATTATGTTATCGTTTGATGATTTTAAGCACTTTAAAGAAACATATCTTTTTCCATAAGAAAACTCAGCTATATAATCTTCTATTCCTACTTGTTTATTATTATCTTTAATTTCAAAAATATTATCAATATATTTACCTAATACTACATTAGTTTCACTGGTCTTTTTAATAGCATAGTTATTGGGTAAGTCGTAGGTCCATTTTTCTATTTTAGGATTAGTAAAAATATATATTAATACCGCTCCTGTTATAAAAAAGATAATTATCCACAATAATCTTTTTCTCATTTTACTTTTTCCACAAATTTTGTGGATAAACTCCTTCTTCTATTAATTCGTTTATAGCTTTAACTACACTCTCTTTATCTTCTTTATAAGTAACACCTTCCCATTTAGCAGTAGTAGGTATTACTAATGTTTTAGCATAATTATTATTAGTAGCCATTGATAAAATATCGGGAATTAAATATTCACATTTTAAGATATTATCTTTATTTTCATCTAAGAATTTAGGAAAATGCTTTTCAATATATGGGAATATGCTTGGATTAAATCCTAACATGTTCATTGATACATAAGTATCATCTTTTATTTCAAATGGTATACTTCCATCAAGTGGTGTAGCTGTTATGACACCATTTTCTTTGATAACACTACTTTCAACTAGTTTTTCTAGTTTATTACCATTTACTTTGCATACGCCTCTTTTTACGGCTCCATTTTCTGTTAAAGTATTTATTACATGGTAACCAACTACAGCATAGGTATTTTCTTCTTTTTCTTCTTTTAGAAAGTTACTTATGGTATTATAGGCATCTCTACCATAGAAGTCATCAGAATTAATAATTGCAAATGGTTCATTGATTAAGTTTTTAGCAGATAGAATAGCATGAGCTGTTCCCCATGGTTTTACTCTTTCTGTTGGACATGTGTAGCCTACTGGTAAATCATTCAAATCTTGAAAAGCATATTCAACTTTAATTTTATCTTCTACTCTTTTTCCAATTGTTTCTTTAAATACATCATAATTTTCTTTTTTTATTATAAAAACAATTTTATTGAAACCTGCTTTTATTGCATCGTAAACTGAATAATCAATGATAAATTCATCATTAGGACCTACTGGTTCAATTTGTTTTAGTCCACCAAAACGGCTTCCCATACCTGCTGCCATAATTAATAATGTTAAATTTTTTTCTTTCATAAATTCTCCTTCCTCTACACTTTTTTAATACTTTTATGATTTTTCATTAATTTTTTGATACCATGTGGGCTCTTGAAAGCAATGCTAATTAAAGTATTAGTAACTTCTACTACACGACCTGCTCCAAATGTATCATGATATGCATAATCGCCAACTTTCCAGTCAACATCTTTAGAATAGAATTTTTCTTCCTTGTTAATTTTAACTTCAGGTTTTGCTTCTTCTTTTTGATTGGTTTCTATTAAATCTTTATTTATTTCACCAATAAATCTACTTGGTGGATTTACTTGGTCTTTTCCATACAACATTCTACGTCTTGCGTTAACTAAATATAATCTTTCTTTGGCACGAGTAATCGCAACATAGGCAAGACGTCTTTCCTCTTCTAGTTCTTGATTATCCATTAGAGAATTCATATGAGGAAATATTCCTTCTTCTAAACCAATTACGAAAACATCATTAAATTCTAGACCCTTTACTGAGTGAACAGTCATTAAACTAACTTTATCTTTAGCATCTTTATATTCTTCTCTGTCACTAACTAAACTTACTTCAAATAAGAAATCTTCTAGAGAAATTACGCCATCTCTTTCTTCAAAAGCTTTGGTAATAGATTTGAATTCTTCTAAGTTTTCAAGTCTAATGTCAGCTTCTAAAGTCTTTTCATTTTCTAATTCTTGGCGATAACCAGTTGCATCTAAGATTTTATCTACTAATTCCGTTAAAGTTACATTTTCAGATACTTTTTTTAAATCTTCGATTGTGTTTTTAAATTCTAATTCTTTACCTGATGTGATTACTTCATACATGCTTTTACCTTCAATATCAGCAATAGTAGCTAAATTAGAAATGGTTTTTAGACCAATTCCTCTTTTGGGGCTATTAATAACTCTTTGAAGGGATACGTTATCTTTCTCATTATGAATTAGTCTTAAGTAAGACATTAAATCTTTAATTTCCTTACGAGCATAGAAGTAAAAACTACCTACTACACGATATGGAATATTTTCCTTTAACATTTCTTCTTCAACAGTACGAGATTGAGCATTAGTTCTATAAAGAACAGCTATTTCATCAGGGCTTTTGCCATCATTAATTAGTTTTTTGATGGTACTAGCTACATAATGAGCTTCATCTTTTTCATCATAACTACGATAATAAGTTAATTTGTCTCCTTCACCTTTATCACTCCATAAGTTTTTATCTTTTCTGTTTTGATTATTTTGAATTACTTGGTTAGCGGCATTCAAAATATTTTGAGTGGAACGATAATTCTGTTCTAGTTTAATCGTTTTTGCTTCTTTATAATCTTTTTCAAAGTTTAAAATATTACGATAATTAGCTCCTCTAAATGAATAAATTGATTGGTTTTCATCACCTACTACACAAACATTTCTATATTTAGATGCCATTAATTTAGTCAGAGTATACTGGGCTTCATTTGTGTCTTGATACTCATCTATTAGAATATATTGGAAACGTTCTTGATAGTGGTCCAAAATATCTTCATGTTCTCTAAACAATTTTATTGGTAATAATAATAGGTCATCAAAATCAACTGAGTTATTAGTTTTTAATTTTTGTTCATATTTTTCATATACTTCTAATACAACTTTTTCAAACTCAGTAGTAGCATATATTTCATACTGCTTTGGTGACATTAATTCATTTTTACAACCACTTATTTTATTTTTAATAGCAGTTGGGTTATATTGTTTAGGGTCATAATTCAAATCTTTTAAAATTCTTTTAATTACAGTTAATGAATCATCACTATCCATAATACAGAAATTTTTATCATATCCTAAAATAGCATAATTTTCTCTTAATAGTTTTAAACCAAATGAGTGAAATGTTGATACCTGTAAATTTCTGGCTACCTCACCAATTAGTTTAAATAAACGTTCTTGCATTTCTTTGGCTGCTTTATTAGTAAATGTTATGGCTAAAATATTATAGGGACTAACATTTTTTTCTTCTATTAAATAAGCAATACGAGTAGTTAAAACCTTAGTTTTACCACTTCCAGCACCAGCTAAAACTAGTAATGGACCATCTGTTGTTAGTACTGCTTCTTTTTGTTTATCGTTTAAATTAGTTAAATCTATCATGTTATCTACTCCTTACGTTAATTATACTATAGGTAGAAAATTCTTTAAAGTAACTAGGCATTTTTTTACAAGAATTTAATTGTATGAAAAAAAGTATATGTAAATGTTGTCAATGTAACTATTTACATATACTTTTATTTTACTGGTGCCAATACAATACGATAGGTAGAATGGTAGATAGCAGCTCCCGATTCATTAGCAAAGCCAAAAATACCGGCAGTAACTCCATAGTACCAAGTTGATCCACGGTTAAACCAAGGGTAAGAAGAAGAATTAAAGTGTGCAAAATCTTTGTACCAACTGGATTTATTTTTAGCACTACCATTTGGATCTCTTTCACTTCCAAATGGTCCCATTTCTCCTGTTGCATCTCCTAATATTCTATTATTATAATCAGTTATTGAAGTTGAAGTATACTTATCCCAATATTTTGAGTAAGCACTATCACTAAAGAAATTAGGATATAAACTTGTAATACCGCTAGAGCCACCAGTTGTTGATGAACCTGTTGTATAACTCATCATGTATTTCCAAGCCTCACCTGATGTGTCATAAACTCCACTATAATTATTAGTAGTTGAAGCTACTACTGAGTTTGAATTTAAGTAATTAACTGTATATGTTCCGTCCTTACCTAAACTTGTAGCTTCAACTCTATTCCCAGCTATACTTGCTGTTCCGTTAGATATGCCTAAGGTTGGTTCTTCAGTTCCGGCGTAACCTGTAATATAGGCACTATTATTATTTATTCTTACGCTTATTTGTGAACCATACTTGGAATGCTGTAAATAGGCAACAGCTCCCCATTCAGTATTTTTCATCATATGACTATCTAAATTTCTTTGATAATCATAACTGTTTTTAAACATATTTCCTACAGTAATACTTCTCCAACTATATACATTTGGTTTAATGATAATTTTACTGGTATCAACACTATTTACTTGGGCTGCTGTAGTAGAAGTCGCCTCATCATAGCCAGTGTCAAACTTTCCTACCCATAATCCTGTTGTATTAAATGCTAGGAAAGCTGGGTGTGTCATATAGTCACCTACTTTACAGTTTCCACTACTACCAGCAATTGCCTGATTATTTTCAAACGGTGTTGTACATTCTCCTGTTACACTATCACTAGTATTACTAGTTCCAAATTTAATGTTAATTTCTTGAGTTTTATCTGAAATAGAAGTTAAACTAGAATAATTACCTAAATCAAATAATTGATAACTGTATTTTGGTATCCATACAAAATAAGATTCAATGTTATCTTCTGGTATCGTTTCTCCATTTTTATAAACTATACTTTCATCTTTTAAGATAACACTATTGGCCCAATTTTTCTTTTCGTAACTATACCATTCGCTATTCGTATCTGCTTTTGTTACTATTCCGGTATCTGATATTACTACTGGTACTAAATTATCTTTTAATACTGGGTCTGTTCCATTTAAAATAGCTTCTTTATAGGTATCATCAACTGTTACTACTTTTCCATTTGCATATACATTTACTGTTAAGGTAAATGTTTTATTATTATATGGATATATATCATTTCCACTATCATCTTTTACTGGTGAAAAATCAACACTATTATCTATCCACATTCTTAATCTAAAATTCTTCTCATAATTACTATTATTTGCTGGTACTATTCCTGTATATATTGTCTTTTCTACTGTTCCACTTGGTACATT
>CAKPDJ010000065.1 GCA_934148875.1 uncultured Bacilli bacterium | reverse complement strand
ATGATTGAAAATGGCATAGCAACCGATAAAGAAATATCGTACTATTTTAATGAATCTAACGATAAGCAATTTAAGAAAATGATTAAAGAATATAAAGAAATAACACTAATAACGAGAAGCAAATCAATTAAGAAAATTAAGGAATTAAAAGAAGAAATAAAAACTTTAAAAAGTGATATCAAGATATCAGAATAAGTAAATAAGTTTATTTGCTTACAATTGTAATTACATTAGGAGAAATAAGAATATGGATAGTTATAATAAAATTTTTATGATTTTAAGAGAAACAGATTTATTAAATTATGATGAAAAACATGAGTTGCAATTATATCTGATGAATTTAGAACAACAATGTAAAAAGCAAAAAGAAGTTATTGATAAAGCAAAATCTTTAAATCATGAAATCAGTCATACAATATATGAAGATTTTTTAGAAAAAAATATAATAGGTAGTAAATTTCTATATGAAAGAATTAAGAAGCAGTTATCAATATTAGAAGATAAAGAGGTGTCAGAATGAATAAATATGAAGATATAAAAATGTATCTTGATAACAATTCTAATAAATGTGCAGATGATTTTAATAGTGTTTCGGATTATCTTTTATATTGTAGAATAGGTCAAATGTATAGAGAATTAGAACAATGTAAATTGTCTTATGAAAAGTTACTAAATACAGAAAAAGGTGATATGGTTAAAATTATGTCTCAAGCAAGACAAGATTTATATAATGCAAGAAGCTGTAATCCTAGAAAACAAGATTTGATAGATGGTATTAATTATGCAATAAAAGATTTAGACAAAATTTTAGTTTTAAAAGAGGTGTCAGAATGAATGAAATGTATAAATATTTAAAAGAACATTCTTATATATCCCAAAACAAGAAATCTAATTATCAATTTGAACTTTCAAGCGAAAGAGCAGAGTGTATTGCAAATAAATATGATAGTTTAACTGACGAATTACAACAAGAAAATAAACAATTAAAAGAAATAATTAATAAAGTAATAGATAAATTAGGAAAATATGCAATTGTGATTAGAAGTAATGGCGAGGCTTATACAATTTGTGTTGATTTATTAGATATATTAAAAGAGGTGTCAGAATGAAAGAAAAATTTATGAAAAATGGTGTATTTTCATTGGAGTATGATAAGGAAACATTAAAAGATATGGTTTTAGAATTGCAAGAAAAAAACCAAAAACAAAAAGAAGTTATTAATAAAATTAAAGATTTATTGATAATAAAAAAATCAAGATGTTTAAATGAAGATGATTATATTTTAAATGTACTTGATTTAGATGAAATATTAGATAGTCTAGATGAGGTGTCAGAATGAGTATATATGAAGCGAGTATAACTAATCCTAAAAAACAATTAGAATTTTACAAACAATTATCAGAACAATTACAACAAGAAAATAAAAAATTAAATGGTGCTATACAAACTTACGATATACTTTTAAAAGCAAACACTGAAGAAAATAAAAGGTTAAAAGATAATTGGAATAAGTTAAAAGAATATATAAAAGAAACTAAATTAAAAGAGTTTGAAAAGTCATATGGAAAAAGATATGGAAAAACATTTACACAAGCAGAAATTATAGTATGCAATATGATAAAAGAAAAAATGCAAGAACTAGAAGGAAGTGAAAATTAATGGCACCAGATATGCGAAATATAGGGATAAAAAAATTATATTATTGTAAAAAGTTAAAATGGTATCAAAAAATATTACAAAAATTGCATATAAAAAATTATTGGAAAGAAGTAAATGGAGTACAAGAAATAACACTAGGAAGTGATGAGTAAATGGAAAGAACAATTAAAGTAAGAACATTTTTAGGACAAGCAATAGATACATTTAAAGAATATATTAAAACAAAAGGTAATTTACAAATAGATTATTCTTTGGAAGAATATATGCAAGAAATATTAGACTACATAGACTATTTAGAAAAAGAAAATCAAGAATTAAAGAAACAACTAAAACCTGATTATTATGTAAAAGGTTTAGAGGGAACTATTAAAGAATATCAACAAGAAATGAACAAAGTTGCAATTCAACAAAAAGAGTTTATAAAATGGCTAGAAGATGAAAGTAAAGAAATATATAGGGATGGTGGTTTAAGGCAAAATATTTTTAGGCAAATTTTACAAAAATACAAAAGTGTAATAGGAGTTAAATAATGATTAAATTTTATTTAAGTACAGTATTAATATACTTTACAATTTATATGACAAGTGGTTTATTAATGAGGGAACAATTTATAAAAGCGAGAGATAAATTAAGAAAATCAATGAATGATAATTCAAAAATACATGGATATGTGAGAACTGCAATAAATTATTTATTACTATCCTTTATACCTTTATTAAGATTGTTATTTTTTATAGGAAAATTTTATTTTATATTTGACACAGATAATTACATTAAAAAAATAAAGAAAAAGAGGTGGAATAAATGAGTAGAGTATTAATTTACGATAAACCTATGACAAAAGCACAAGCTGATAAAAGATATGAAGAGAAGATGAAATGCTGGAAGAATAGAAACTATTCAACTTTCTGCTTTCACCTTCCTAAGAAACTCGTAAGTGAATTTAGAAGAATAACTAAAATAAATGGTGATGTTCAAAGACAACTAGTTATAAATATGATGGTAGATTACATCAAGGAACATAGGGAATAAAATGAATCTAATTGAAGAGTTAAAAATAATAATTGATAAGTTAAATGAAATAGATAACTATACTCAGACATTAGGTGATCAACTTAGTATCGAAGATAAAAAGACTAGTGATTTATTACATTATATTGAAAATAATAAATTATCTGCATTTGAGTGTTACAGATTAATAAAAGAGATGAAAGATATCAGAACTAATCGCAGAAAGATTAAAAATGACATGGAACTGGCAAAAACATTTGATATTAACAAAAACAAACTGTTATTAAAAGAAAATAGAACATTTTTGATAAATGAATTATACAAAAGGGACAAGCAGTTAAAGACAAGATATGTAAATAGATATTATCAAGAAGAAGATTTACAAATGATGTTGAAAGGAGTAAGTGGAGATAAAGAATGAGAACAGATTTGATATATGACGATTATAAAAAATACGAGATATTTTGGAAAGGTAAAGAAAAATTTGATAATAATTTTAAGATATTTGGAGATAGTTATTCTCATAGATTTAAGTTTGAAAATGGTTATGGTGCAAGTGTCATAAAACATTACGGCAGTTATGGTTATGAGAATAATTTATTTGAATTGGCAGTATTAGATAGTAATGATGATTTATGTTATGATACACCATTAACTGATGATGTAATAGGTAATCTAACAAATGATGAAGTGTTAGAATTATTAGAAAAAATAAAAAATTTATAAAGATTAATAGGAGTATAAAAAAATGAAATTAAATTTAGACAAACCATTTTATTTAATAGCAGAATATTGGTTAGGTGATTTAAAAGGTTTTATAAAAATAGGCGATGATAGAGAAGAAATTGAAAAAATATTCTTAGATAAATATGCTTGGTTGCCTGGTAGTTTTGGTGTAACAGAACAGACATATCAATTATTGGAAGCCAATGCAAAAGAAATAATGAATTACAGAGGGAAATTAAATGAAAATTAAAATAATAGATTTATTAGTAAAAATAGCAAATGGTGAAGAAGTACCACAAATCATAAAATATCAAAGTGAATTATGGGAATATAATGAATATTATGATGACTATGAAAAAGATACCATTTATTTATTTGGATATTTGTTTGCACACGAAAACACAGATGAATTTATAAATGATAAAGTAGAAATAATTGAACCAAAGAAGATAGAAAAAATAGATGAAATATTAAGAATTGATGATTTAATACCACCTTATGGGGAAAATGAATATAAAGAGTGGAAAAATATAATAATTCAGCAAAATAAAATCAATGAATTAATAGATGAAATAAATAAAATGAAAGAAGGTAAATAATTTGAAAAAGATGTTAGGAATAATTTTAATGGGAATAGTTTTAGTTGGAATAACAGGATGTACAAGTGCAGAGACAGTTAGCTACAATATTAGCAGAGAAAGTGATGAATTCAAAGTAAAAAGAAGAATTACATTTGTAAATCTGAGAACAGGTGAATATTTATTTACTATGACTGGCAAATGTAGCATACAAGGTGGTAGTAGTGATGTTAATAGTGAATTAGAAGTAGTATGTAGAATTGGAGAAGACAAGTATCAAAAGCATATGCTATATTTAGCAGAAGAAACAACTTATGTAGTAGAACAATTAGAAGATATCGATGTATCAAGGTATGATTATGAGTTTGTATTTAGACCAGAAGCAATTATACCAATTAAAATTAAAACGCAAATAGGTGATTAAGAAATATGAAAAAAGACAACATAATTTTGATAATGGTCAGTTTCTTCATTAATGAAATGATAGATAGTGGAATATCAACTGATGATGAAATAAAAAACTATTTCAACCAATCAAATGAAAAGGCATTTAAAAAAATGTTATATGAATATAAAAAAATGCAATCATTAACAAGAAGTAAAGCGATAAGTAAAGTGATAGAACTAAAAAAAGAAATTGCTGATTTAAAAAGTGATATCAAGATATCAAGGTAAGTAAATAAATTTATTTACTTACAATTGTAATTACAATACGGGGAAAGGGTTGAGAAAGGGGAAGTATGTATTTAGAATACAATGAACTTTTAAAACAATTTAAAAAAGCAGAGAGAAACTATAATGAGGCATTAGAGAAAAGAAGTGAGTTAATATTATCTGTAATGCCAGGAGCAGTCAAGGCAAAAGAGATTATGACAACAAGTAATACTTCACCAGACGCGAAATTAATTAACTACGCGAGCGAAATAGATGAAGTTGATAAGTTAATCAACCAAAGTAGGAATGTGCGAGATATGTTAAATTATGAGCTGAAAAAGAAGCTAATTAAAATGCGTGAAGAAGGGGATGTGTACGACAAGATATACATTTATAGATGGATAGAACATAAATCTGTATATAAATTTCATAGATTAGTTGGGTATAGTGTAAGACAAATATATAATTACATTGATGAAATGAAAAAAAACTTATATAAAAATTAAAGATTGCACAAAATTGCACAAATCTAGGTATACAATGATATTATGAAATTTTATAGATAGATTTCAGTAAACAATCACAAAAGCACTGCCTTAGTAGGTAGTGTCCTGAATGTTATAATAAGGAACATGGTGAAACGTATTGTCACTGACTAAACCTTCTCTATGGATATCATGATTAATACTAGTTAAAAATGGTTGCGAGTTGGAATAAACGGCATTTATTATATCATTTGGTACAGTACTTACTAAATGAAAGATTACATACTTCTTCCTTTATAAAAGTGTCTTTTTGTTTTTAAAGAAAGTAGGTGTTATCTATGAAAGCAAAAGTATTAAAGAGTTATCCAGACAAAATAACAAATAGATGGTATAACAAAGGCGAAATAGTAGACTTTGAAGAAAAAAGAATTGAAGAGTTAGTTAATAAGGGAATAGTAGAAAAAATAAAAAAAGAAAAGTTAGATGTAACAGAAGAAAAGTAGGTGGTGGTTATGAACTTAGATAAGTATATAAGAATAGCTTTAATCAACTTATCAAAGAAATATAAAATAACTATCATAGAATTGACTGTTGCTAAAAATGAAAAAGTCAGCAAAACATTTAGAGTATCATACGAATTATTGAATGATGAAGATGATTTCCCAGAAAAAAAAGAATTTAGGAACAAGAGAGAATTAGCAAGGTGGTTAATGTGTCTACAATAAATAAGAAGACTAAAAAGAAAACTGGTAGAACTAAATTAACTGATAAACAGAAGAAAAAAATAATTGCTGATTTTGTTGAAAATAATAATTATTCTGAAACTGCTAGAATGAATAATGTTTCAGAGTATACTGTTAGGAAAATTTGCAAAGATAACAACAATAAAGAGATTAAAGAAAAAATCGAACAAAAAAAAGAAGAAAATACTAAATCAATGTTAGAAATGATAACTGAAACAAACAACAAGAGGCTTCAAGTTATCTCTAAATTAGTTAATGCAATAGATGATAAGGCTGATAAAGTAGATGCCTTTACTAATGTAAAAGATTTAGCAAGTGCGTATGGTATTTTAATAGATAAAGAACTCAAATTTGCAGAAATGCAAAAACTTAATTTGGAAAACAATAAACAACAAGTATATATGCCAGCCAAAAATATAGGTAGAGCATTTGTTGATTTATATAGAGATATAAAAGAAAGAAAGCATGATGACTATTGGCTAGAAGGTGGTCGTGGAAGTATCAAAT
>CAKPDJ010000064.1 GCA_934148875.1 uncultured Bacilli bacterium | reverse complement strand
ATGTGTGATAATATTATTGGTATTTGGAGTCAACTTAATGTTGATGATATATATCCTTTTACTAAATTAGAACGAGAACAAATGAAAAAGATTAGACTTATGTTAGAGGAAGGTATTAATAGTTATACTATTTATAAGTATGGGTTATATATATCTACTATTGTTGGAGATATATTAGATTTTGATTTAAAAGATATAAATAAGATATATCATAGTTTAGCTATATATAGTCGAACTGAGATAGAGATAAAGCCTTTAGAGATAGCTAATATTTTAGGTAAAGAACCGGGTAGTTATATTAAAGATATTATTAGTGATTTAGAAGAAAATATAGTAAATAATAGGTTAAATAATGACTATGATAGTATAAAAAAGTATGTAGAGGAGAGATATTTATAATTTTATATTGACAAACTAATGTTTTTGTTATAGAATATGCCTTACATTTAAGTGGGAATTTTATAATGGAAAATGTAATGTCAAATGTAGAAAGAAATAATATAATAAATTGGTATTCATTTAGACTTGATGGAAGTAATGGAGGATTAAGGAAGTATTATGATGAAATAGTGAATAATATGACTTATGAGGATGCTAAAAAGTTGTTAGAATATGGTGCTAAATATGGATTTATTGTTCAAGATGATAGTTTAAGAGCTGCTTTTAAAGTTATATTAGCATATGTTGGTGAGTACTATAAATCGTTTAATGTTTTTATCTTTAGGAAAGCTATTTCTGATTTTGCTGATTATTATGAGTTCCTTTGTGCACAAGTAGAGTATTATGGCAATTTAATAAAAGAATTAAGTGATAGAGATAGTATTAGTTCTATTATGGCGAAATCTATTTGTCAGTGTGTAGCCGAAAAATATCCGGAATTGGCTAATATGCCATTACTTGGTAATCTTAATAATTATTTAGTTAGTGATACAAATGAATTATTAAAATGTAAGTATCGATTTAAATATAATAATTTATCATATACTAAAAAGAAAACAATAAGCAGACGTTGTGCTCAGTGGTTATCTTATGGTAATGATCAACGTAATCCTAATTTTATTGGAGATAATCGTTAATAGGGGAGTAATTATGCAAACTAGTGATAGTGATAAAGAATTATTGATAAGAAATTATTATGGCTGTAAGGCAAATGATATTAAGTCTAATACAATATTTGAGTTAATTAGTAAAAGTATTGATGAAATGACTGAAGAAGAGGCTAGGGAAATATTGAGAGCATCTAAGAAATATCCGGAAAATGAAGATATCGATGAAAATAAAATGACTGATGTTATGAAAGTTATTGTAAGATATATTGGTAGATTTCATACGGTATTTTGTAATTTTGAGTATCCACATGCTGATGTTTTACCTAGTGCTGAATTCTATACTGATAGAATAAAATATTATAGTACAATTATTGATGAATTAAATGGTGACGATTTTACGTATAGTAAGTTAATAGTGATGCTTGCTTCTGAAAAAACTTTAGGTGATTATCAGGAACTTAGTGCTTGTCAAGGATTAGCTTTAATAAATGATTATATTAGAAAAAATATTTATGGTATTACTGCTGATAAACTACAATTAATAGTTCGTAGTGATATTAGTAGAAGAATTTATTATAGTAATAAAAAAAGAAAAAGTAGGGGTAGATAGAATATTATCTACTCTTTTATTTATTTGGAGGTATGTTATGGAGCAATATAAAGAAATAGAAAGAAGTATTATTAAGAGATTTCGTAAAGAGATATGGAGTAAGTTTGTTAAGGCTGTTAAAGAGTATCAACTAATTAATGAAAATGATAAGATAATGGTATGTATATCAGGTGGTAAAGATTCTTTTTTGATGGCTAAGTGTATACAGGAACTAGAACGTCATAGTGATGTTAAGTTTGAAGCTAAGTATGTAGTAATGGATCCTGGATATAATAAGAAAAATAGAGAATATATTATTGAGAATGCTAGAAAGTTGAATATTCCTATTACAATTTTTGAGAGTAATATTTTTGATGTAGTGTCTAGTGTTGGAGATAGTCCATGTTATTTATGTGCGAGAATGAGAAGGGGATATTTATATAGTAAAGCTCAGGAATTAGGCTGTAATAAAATTAGTTTAGGTCATCACTTTAATGATGTTATTGAAACAACATTACTTTCCATGTTTTATGGTTCAGAAATTAAGACAATGCTACCTAAATTGCATAGTGAAAACTTTCCGGGATTAGAATTGATTAGACCATTATATTTGGTACGTGAAAACGATGTTTTAGCGTGGAGAGATTACAATAACTTAGAATTTCTTAATTGTGCTTGCAAATTTACAGAGTTAACAAGTGATATTGAAAAAGAGAATATTAGTAAAAGAAAAGAGATTAAGAAGTTAATAGCTTCTCTTAAAGAAGTAAATCCTAATATTGATAATAATATTTTTAATAGTATAAATAACATTAATTTAAATACGGTTTTAGGGTATAAAAAAGATGGTGTTAAACATAGCTTTTTGGATGATTATGATAAAGAAAGTAGAGATTAATCTACTTTTTTAAGTTGAGCTCTTTATAAGGAATTGTTATATTATAGTCGCCATAGTAGTAGGGAGCGATTTGATATCTTTCAAAATATATTATTAGTCCTTTATCAGTAAATAAAATGTTTTTAAAATTATTTGTAGTAGGCAGTGTGCCTTCTTTTAGCATATCGTTTACTACTTGATTTTGAAATATTTTTTTATTTGATAAGGTGTGGTATGTATAATTAGATAGTTCTTTTAGAATATTTGGATTATCTTTAATTAGGGTATTTATGGTAATAAATGAATTAGTATCAATGTTGTAAGAAAAGGATTTAATTAAATGAATAGGATGGGCTCCACCGGTAAATGATTCAGCGAAAAAGATATATGATATTAGATTATGATAGTGGTATTCTTTATAATTGATTATTAGGTAATAGGTAGTTTTTGTTTTATCTAAAGTAATATTTTTAAATGTATTGATATTAGTATCTAGGTATTCTTTTATTAGGGTATTTATTTTAGGATAGTTTGTAGAGGGATAATTTATTGTTATGTTGTTATCGTTATGATTAATGTTATATTTGTTTTTAGTATTTTGTTTATTTATTATTAGATAGACTATCACTGAAAATAATATTACTAGTATGATAATTATAAGATATTTTTTCATAGTATCACCTATTAAAGTATATTTATATATAAATAAAAAAATGAACTATTGCTAGTCCATGTAATTATCAATGGCAGGGGATGAGAGAATCGAACTCCCAACAGTGGTTTTGGAGACCATTATTATACCATTTAACTAATCCCCTTTGAAGTTATGTATATAATTTATCATAAAAATGTGTTTTTTTCAATAGATTGACATAAAAAAATATGAATATTTTTGAATATCCATATTTTTTTGTTAATTACATTTTATTATTCCTCTGATGTATTTTCTTCAGGTATACTATAGTCATCATCTATTGTATCTTCTTCTTCATCTTCTTCGTCGCGTTTTTTCTTTTTATAAAGACCATAGCCAGCTGCTCCCGCTGCTCCGGCTACACCTAATCCAATTATTGTAGATGCTATACCTTTTGCTACATTATTTGATGACTTAATTGGTTCTTGTGGTGTTCTATCTGATTGATCTGGTTTATTTGTTGGTGTATTTGGTACATCTGTTGAAGTATTTGGCTTATCAGTTGATGTGTTTGGTTCTTCAATTGTAGTATCTGGTTCTTCTGTTGAAGTTGATTGATCTTCACTTGGAGTAGTGGGTTCGTTTACTATTGTTGATGGGTTATCTATTGGTGTGGCTGGTTCAACTTCTGGAGTCGATGGATTATCAACTGTTGTACTTGGACTACTTGGTGAAGATGATGGATATGATGAAGTATTTGTTGGAATACCACCTGATGTTAGTTGCGAATTACTATAACCTGCATCTTTTGATATTTCGCCTTCTGTAGTCTGATAGCTGTTTAATGCGTTAACTAATATATCTTTTAAGCTATTAAGTGTTCCCTGAAAACTAGAAATTGGTGCGATAAGATCACTTGTTGCAATTTCTTCAAATTGTGCACTAGCATTACTTTTCCATGAACTTGGTACTATTTTTTCGACACTATTTATGTTATTTAGTGAATCATTAATTGTTGTAATATTGCTTGTTAATGATGAAATATCACTTTCAATACCTGTATAATCTATTTTTACATTACTCATTTTTTCACCTTCTTATTAAAAACCTGTACTGAATTGTTCTTCGTGTTGTTCATAAGCATCTGCGGCTGCATTTAAGTTTGTTGCCATTGCTTGTAATTTACTTAAGTAGTTTTTCAATTCTAGTGTTTTATTTGAAAATTGTGTTATATATACTGTGGCATCTGTACCAGTCCAATGTGTCTTAATACTATTAATTGTAGTGTTTAAATTATTTAGTGCATCGCTCATAGAACTATATTCATTTTGTAGTCTTGAACTACATGCTCTTAAATCTTCTATACTATATTGTATTGTCATATCTATTCCTCCTATTAATTAAAAACTTACGCCTTTAATTTGTGTTGCTAATGCTTTTAAATCATCTATCATTTTTTTTATTGGTTCTGGATCTGGTGCTGTTGGTTCTGTTTTCCCTTGACTTTTATATTGCTTTTTCTTTTCTTCTGATAATCCACTCCAATTTGTAAAATTAGTGTATTGAGTTTTATATGTATTGTATTGTTCTTGGTATGATTTGTACAACCTTTTATAATCTGATATTTTGTTAATAACTTCACTTATGCATTTTTCACATAGTTCAACCATCGATTTAATATCGTTGTTTAGTTTTTCAATGCCATTATTAAATGTTGCATCATATTTGGCATTTGTATTCATTGGAAAACATCCAGATGAATTGTAATTTACACTATTTAGTGAGCTAATAAGGCTATTAATTGAATTTCTAATACTAGATTCATTAACGTCTTTAAATTCATTTTCATATTCCATTTCCATAATATTTTTTCCTTCTTTCTATCTGTGTACATAGATATCTATGTTTTCTTTTATTCCACATTTATCATATACTTTTCCTGGGCCAAATGGTGTGTCAACAATAAGAGCATCACCACTATTATTAATTTCCATTACATTTCTTATGTTGCCGTTTGCATTATATCCCATATTATTTTGATCAGCACATATAATATAACCATCAGCATCTCTGTAGATGCCATCATCACATGCATACCAACTTTTTGTGTTATAATGATAAGCCATTCCATCGGGGGTACCAAGTATATTTTCTTTGATATGAACCGGTACTGCTATATAGTTCTTTAGAATATTGGCTTGTTTTTTCGTCTCCTCTGACAACACCCATTTTATAGAAATTATATTCTTGCCCAGCTTCAGTTGGTGGATTAGTTCCATATAATTCTAAATTGTAGTCATTTACATCTTCTCTTATTAATGGTAATCCGTTTCTACCAGCATAATGTAGCATATTTGGTGTTATTTTTATATTTGCTGCTTTTCCGTATGCTTTTACGACATCATTATAAAAATCGTTCTTTATTAAGTCATTTACTTTATAGGTAATGGTACCATCAGAATTTGTTGTTGATATTCTTTGAATAAAGGCATTAATTAGTTCATTAACAAGTGTATTATTAGAACTATTATTAAATTCTTTATTTCCTCTTTCAATATTACTGACAACGTTAGTTAATGAAGTTGATAAATCGGTAAAGACTTGTGTTCTTTCACTATCACTTAAATTAATTAAACCTTTAATATCTATGTCTGAATCACTGCTTGTGGATTCGTTTGTTTCTAAAACTAGATTAGCAAACATTGTAGTACCATTACTAGCTATTTGTTCATCAACGTTTTCTAATTCATTGCACATTCAATAAGCTTTGAAGATATTTTTTTACAATGATTAGTATAAGCATTGAATTGTGCTTTCAAATTATTTTTAAATTCGTCAAATGCTGAGCAGGAATTAATTGATAATGAGTTTACACTATAATAATAAGATTTATTCTCATCTTTGTATTTTTTTATGCTGTTTCCTCCAGAAACTAATAGTTGTGTGTCTACACTAACTGTCGCTATATTTCACCTCCAATTTTTATCTATATATTTAGAATAACAAAAAATAGCTAAAAAGTAAATAGTTGTTGACACTTTGAACAAATATTATTTGGTATCATATACTATTATAGGTGAATTATATGATTGTTAAGGCGACTCAAAAAGAAAAAGAATTATTAGCAAGACTTATGCGTGCTGAAGCAGTAGGTGAGGGGGGACTTGGTATGTTGATGGTTGGTAATGTTGGTATTAATAGAGTTATTGCTGACTGTTTGACCTTTAAAGATATACATACAATTAGCGAAATGGTATATCAGTCTCCGGG
>CAKPDJ010000063.1 GCA_934148875.1 uncultured Bacilli bacterium | reverse complement strand
CGAACACCTTATATAATAAGGTCAAAATCAATTGGTAGCGAGAGGGGGGATCGAACCCTCGACCTTCCGGGTATGAACCGGACGCTCTAGCCAGCTGAGCTACCTCGCCATGAACAAATTAATTGTATCAAATAAATTTTTACTTGACAATACCTTTTTTTATTTTTTTTACTGCTTTTCTACTGCTTTAAGGCATCTAATTCTTTTTGCATGGCTTTTATCATTTTTTCCATGATATTAATAGTATCTTCTTTATTAAAATAATTATTCTTATCTTCTCCCCTTTCAGCTTGTACTTGTTTGTAAAAAGCGTTAGTGCACAATACTTGAGCTGTTAGCATTAACCAGTTACCTAAAGCATTCTGCTCATTAGCAGTTAAATCATCAATTAATAAATATCCTACTACAACTGCACTAAAAGAAAAGGC
Organism: uncultured Bacilli bacterium; assembly: GCA_934148875.1. GTDB lineage: Bacteria > Bacillota_I > Bacilli_A > RF39 > UBA660 > Alloscybalousia. Next base: position 6,062 of record CAKPDJ010000063.1, on the reverse strand, counting down.
TTTAGCTGGTACATTAGGTAAATGCATAAATCACCTCTTTAAAATATCAAAATCAGAATAAGGAATTATAATATTAAAAGAACCATAGCTATATGGTGCAATTTGGTAACGATTGAAAAAAACTAGTAATCCATTGTCAGTAAAAGCAAAATTACTAAAATTTTCTTTTTTAGGAAGTGTACCATCTAATATCATATCTTGAATATTTCCCTGCTTTAAGTCGCTATTTTTAGCAAGTATCGCTCTACTTTTCTTTGATAATATATCTAAAATGTTATTATTTTCCTTTAATAAATAATCTATTGTGATTAATTGATTATTGCTGGTGTTATAAGTAATGGTTTCAATAATAGTGTTAGGGTGAGCACCACCAGTATCAATAAAAATGGTAAATACATAGCTTATTATACTTTTATATTTATATGTATCGTATGTAATATCTAAGCTATAAACTTGATTTTCTAAAAATGGTTTGTCTGCATTCATAAAATCTGTTAGATATTTTTTTATTAATTTTTCTATTTCTTGATTTAGATTATTATAACTAGTATATGGGTAGTGAATATTAACCTTATAGCTATAATCAGGAGCAATATCAATTATTTTCTTTTCGGTTTCCATTTGATTAACAGCTAAAATTGAAACGGATGAGAAAGAAATGTTATTGCTTTTCTTTATAAATAAAAACGTAATTGCACTAATAAATAAGATAAATAAAATAGCTAAACCATATTTTTTCATATAAATCTCCCTATTCTAGTAAATGAATAGAAAAACTAAAAAAGTACTAATTAATTAGCACTTTTTAATAATTCTTCATATTTATCTTTAAGATGACTAATACTAGCACAACTCATAAAACATATCACTGCATTTTTATACTTAAGTAGTTTATCTACACTATCCTCATCAATTATTTCTCCATCTTTAATATTATCAAGTACTAGATGAGAAGTAACACCAGGATAGTCTTCTTGTTTTTCACGATTACAGTCAATTTCAGTCATGAATACCTTATCAGCAATACCTAAACTATTGGCAAAATCTTTGATAAAAGCAGCTGTTCTAGAGTAAGTATTGGGTTTAAATACAGCTACTATCTGTTTGTCGGGATACTTTTGTCTAGCTGCTTCTAATGTTACTTTAATCTCAGTTGGATGATGGGCATAATCATCAATAGTTACAATATCACCAAATGTAGCTTCGGCAAATCTTCTAGCAGCATTGTGAAAGTTTTTAAATAATTCTGTTATCTTGTCATTAGAAACACCAAGATAGTTGCAAGCAATAATACATGCTAGACTGTCTAAAATCATATGATTTCCATATAATGGCACACTAAAGTTTCCAAATAATTGACCATTATGATAAACATCAAAATTGCTACCATCTTTATTAATAACAATATTTTTAGCTACATACTCATTTTCTTCATTAAGACCATAATATATTACTTTTTTATCAAAGTTTATTTTCTTTATGTTTTCGTTATCACCACAGGCTATTATCAAATCTTTAGTTTGATAGGAAAATTTCTCAAAAGTTCTAATAATATCCTCTATATCACTATAACATTCTGTATGTTCTAGTTCAATATTAGTAATAACTGCTATTGTTGGATGATAAGCTAAGAAATGTCTATTAAATTCATCAGATTCAATTACAAACAATTCATTATCTTTATTTGCATGACCTCTACCATCCCCAATAAAATAGTTACAACCATAAATGTTATCAAGAACATGACTAATTAAAGAAGAGGTTGTGGTTTTACCATGTGTTCCACAAACTGAAATAGTTTTGAATTGTTCTGTTAACTCACCAATAATTTGATTATATGCCTTTATCTCTAATCCTAGTTCTCTAACTCTTTTTAACTCTTTATGTTCTTCACTTAATGCTTTTGAATAAGTGACTATAGTATTTTTATCAAGTTCATGATTACCATCATAATAGATAGGAATTTTTCTGTCATCTAGCCCTACTTCTGTAAATTTCCAATCAGTAACATCATCATAACCTGATACATCATTTCCCAAATCATGAAGGAGACAAGCAAGTGTTGCCATTCCTGAACCTTTTATTCCTAAACAATAATATTTCATTACAATCACATCCTACTACTATTATACAATTAAAAATCTGATTTACAACTAAATCAGATTTAAATATTTAAATTTCCTCTTATTTTTTCAAGAATTTTATTATACCTGTTACATACAGTTTGATGAGTAACTCTTATTTTTTTAGCAATTTCTCTAACTGAACATTTAGAATAGCTATTCAAACCAAAAATATGTCTAATAATTAACTTTTCATCTTCAGAAAGTGTTTCGATATATTCCAATATTTCATCAAGCATAGTATTATCAATAACTTCTTCTTCAACATTGTCAGCACTATATATTTTATCTCTTTTATCATTATCATTATCATTATTATTGTCTGTTTCAACTAACATTTCATAAGATAATATTCTATGATTTATATGATACTCATTTAATTTTAGTAAATTTAAAAGGAATTCGTCAGTCAGATTTAACTTACGACAACTTCTATAACCTTCAAAAACTTTTCTCAATTCTTCTGATGTTGCTGGTCTATTATTATATAAAAGATGCTTTTTATTTTCGTTATAAGCAATTCTAGCATAATGAGCTACATTTTTTGGAACATAAGTTACAAAACTGCATTGACTAATATAATTAAGAATTGAATATCTGACACTATTATATACATGAGTAGATATTGCTCCTTTTTCTCTATCATAACTATAGTATGACTCAACTAAGGCTAATAAACCAGTTGAATATAGATCATCCATTTCAATATTTGGTCCTACTTTTTTTATATAATCTCCAACTAGTTTTTTAACTATATTTATATAGTTATTAACATATTCCTCTATACTTAAATCCATGCTATTTCTCCTTTTCAGTAGCACATATTATAACACCTAAAAAAAATAAAAACAACCACAATTGGTTGCTTCTTATTTCTTATATATAATAAATGATACACCTTTTTTGCTATGGTTTTTTACTATAATATCGCATTTCATCATAGCGAGTGTCTTTTTAACTATTGATAAACCTAAACCAAATTCGCCTTTAACACCCTTTCTAAAAGGGACAAATATTCCTTCAATTAAATCACTATTGATATTAGGACCATCATTATATACTACAATTTGGTTTTTCTTAATAGTTATTTTTATTTCTTTCTCAGCATAACGCACAGCATTATTTAATAAGTTATCAATTATTGTTTCCCATGAATCATCTGTACCCATAAAATTACTATGACTTGATATATTAACTGTAAATTTTATGTTATTGTTTCTATGTTTAAATTTTTCTACTGAAGTGTTAATTATTTTTTCTATATCCACTTCTTTTAATTCTAATATTTCTAAATTTTTTATATAATCTAATTTGTTTAAGTAAAGTAAGGAGTGTACTTTATTTTCAAGTTTTATTGTCTGTTCTTTAATAATTTTCAAGGCATTATTGCTATCCTCTACACCATCTTCTACTGCTTCTATATAAGATGATATGACTGTAAGGGGGGTCTTAAAGTCATGAGAGATATTTTGATACATTTGATTACGATATTCTTCTTGATTTTTTAAGGAAACTCTCATATCTTCGATAGCTAGTTCTAATGATCTTATTTCATCATCTGAACTATTTTCTATTTTATGATTATAATTATCATCATCTATGTGATCAATTTTATCTTTCAGTCTTTCTATCTTTCTTACTACCATACTACTCCAAAAAATCAAAATTAGAGCTACTATCAATAGGGTTATAAATATAATAGGAAAAATATTGCGCCAAGAATCATTTTTACTCTGAAGTATATAGCTATTATCTGTGAAAGCTATTCTTTTTACTAAATCATTAGTAGTAGTATAATAATAGTATTTTTGCCCATGATAATAAAAATTACCATAAGTTGATTTCATATTGGAAACAAACTGTTCAACATTGTTTCCTTTAACTAGGGAGCTAAAATTGTCACTATAAGATATTACATTATTATAAATATATACATATGCTATTTGTGTTGAGATTGAATTATCAACTATATCTTCATCAACGAAGTCTAAGGGTTGTTTCAAATAATTATATAGATTTTTTTCATAAATAGGTAACATTGTGTTAGGCAGTATGATACCCATAGAGATTATAATAGTACTAAAAGCTATTAATATTATTGATAGTAATTGATGACTTAGTTTACTCTTAATATATTTCATGATAAACGATATCCATATCCGTAAACTGTATTTATATTAAGTTTTTTCATTTTTCGTCTAAGTCTTCTTATTAAATCATCAACTACACGGTCACTTCCAAAATAATCGTCTCCCCAAACATCATTTAAGATTTCATCTCTGGAAAAACTTTTATTTTTGTTGTTAAGAAGTAGCAATAATAAATCGTATTCAAGAGTAGTTAATTTTATTTCTTTATTATTTTCATATACCAATCTTCTACTAGTATCAATTTTGTAATCAAGATAAATTAAACTGTTTGCTTCATTTTCTTTATATACTCTTTTAATTATATTGTTTACTCTAAGCACTAATTCTTTTGGTGAATACGGTTTAGTAATATAATCATCACTTCCTAATTCTAAACCTATTATTTTATCTAAATCTTGATCTCTAGCTGAAGTAAAAATAACAGGAACACTGGCATCTATTTCACGAATTTTTTTAATTATATCATAACCACTTATATCATCACCTAGCATTATATCTAGTATCCATAAATGAATTTGGTTATTGTTAGCAATATAATTTATAGCATCCATACCATGAAATAATTGAACTACTTCATAATTTTCCTTTTCTAAATATAATTTTATTAAGTTTGATAAATCAACTTCATCTTCTACTAAAGCTATTTTCATACTGTCACCACCTGTTTATGTTAGTATAACATTATTTATTTATATTTTCTATATTCTTCACTCTCCAATCAAACAATTTTATAATATGGTATTTTATTTATAAATTTTATTAAGTATGTTATTTAGTTATTTACTGTTTTTCGTCATCACTTCCTTTCACAATATCAGTTTATAATATAAATGTGAAAGAAATATTAAAATATTGTGGGAAATTATGAAAAAACTCTAATTAGTTCGTACCAACTAGAGCTTTTTTATTTATTGAATTACATAAGGGTCAGAGCTTGTTCCTGAGCCTGTCGCTTTGACATCTGATTTAAGGTTGATTACAGGTTTAACAGTATTATTAGAACTATCACCGGATCCACTACCACTAATACTACCAGAAGATGTTACACACCATTGGCTATAATAACTATTTCTTACTAAACCAACAGGAGTCATAGTCCAAAAATATCTACCTGTATTTAAATAAATTGTACTATTATCCTTATCAAAATAACCACCAGCATAAGAAACTTCATCATAAGTAATCAAACCTACGAAATCACTAACTACTCCCTTACTATTGCCATCAGTAACACATTTAAAATCAGGAGTATAATTCACATAAGTAACGGCATCAGACTGTCCAGTAGTAACATCAGATCTATCATATTTAACTTTTGATTGCTCACAAAAATAATTTCCACTAGCAACATAACTATTATAATTTTTTGATACAATATTAGTATTATACCAATTAGTTAACAGTGATTTAATAGTACTATCAGAATAATACATATAATTTTTGGAACTAAACTGATATTTAGTATTATTATTAATTCCATCTTGCATTATTAAACGTATTGTTCCATCTTCATTAATTCTAACTATTCTCCATGTAAAACCTGCAAATGATACATAATTATTCTCTACATTGCCCCTAAAATAATAAGTTGCATCTCCTGTATTAGTATCAGTTGATTTATATAATCCATCTTCATCACTTGTATTATTACTTGACGTTGTTAATGTTGGTGTTGTGGTAATTATTTTATTTTTCATTATTTCATTTTTTAATAATGATGCAGATTTTTTCCTATTAACCTTAACTGTATATGTCTTCTCATCTCCATTTTCTGCTAACGTTTTTATTA
>CAKPDJ010000062.1 GCA_934148875.1 uncultured Bacilli bacterium | reverse complement strand
GTTCCTTCTCTTGTATAAGTAAAGAATGAATAACTTACCGCTACTGTTATTACTATTAAACTTACTATAGCTAATACCGTTATTACTGTTTGCTTTCCCCTATTTTTCATTTTAATCCTCCATACAACCTGAATATTCTATTATTACACTTATAGTATACAACATTATTTTTTAGTAAACAAGATAGAAATTTTCTTTTTTAACCATTCATAACATTTTCTAATTTTCCAAACATAAAATTAAGAACACCTTCAATAGTTTCCCCTATAGTATTAGATAATTTCAATGTTGTTTTAGAAATATTATTATCATACTTTTCTTCCTTATTTTCTACATATTTTTTTAAATCAATTTGGACATTATTTTTAACATCTTCTTCAAACATTTTTATTTGTTCCTCAGTAAGAACCGTTTTATTTTTCGCTTGATAATCAATTAAGCCTGCATTAGAAGAATAATATAGGGCTAAAAAAATCAAAAAAACAGTAAGTGTCATTATCCTCAAAAAATTATTTTTCATTTTTTATCCTCCTTAATATATTCAGTTAATATTGTACTAATAGCTTCACAGGTATTAAACACTTCGTCTATAGTGTTATCCTGTCCTCCAACTTCTATCAAAATAGTTTTAGGACTAAAATCTTGGTTATACACCCCATTAACACCAGCACCTTTTTTCTTATATATTCCTCTAGATAAACCAGGATATTTTTCATTAAACATATCATTAAGTTTACTTGTCATTTCTAAATTAGGACCATAATTTTTATTTTCAAGCCCTACTAAAAATAATATTCTGGCATAACTCTTATTATTAATACTAACCGTAGAAATATTCTTCTTAACAGAATCTCTATGCAAATCAACAAAATATTCCAAAGAACTATTTTTACTATAAGCATCACTCATCAATAATTTAGTTACCTTATAACTAGATGCATAATTCCAATTATTAGTTCTTAAAAACTCAGTTACATTATTTTCTTCAACAATAGTACCAATACCATTATTATTTAATTTTTCCCTCAATATATAACTAGTCATCAAAACCGTTGGTTTTACATTATAGCTTTCTAAATTATTAGTTGCATATTCTTCAGATTGGTGGGTGTTATATAAATAAACAATAGGATTAGTAACATCTTTTTTTTCATATGGATCTTTTACATAACTATTGATAGGTATAGTATTTACATCTTTATCACCATCAGCAGAAGTTTTATTACCACTAGCATAACTATTATTAATCATAGTATTAGGTTTACTAAAATCAATATTTGCTACCAAAGTAATTAATTTAGTAAACAAATTAAACTTAGTATCTCTTTCCATATAACTATTATTATTCTGAATAAGTAACTTTAAAAACTTTTCATTATTAATATTTTTAGAAAAGTACCTTAATGTCCCACAAAAAGAAAAAGAAAACAAAAATATAATTAGTATTATCTTCATCACTAAATATATATGTTTCCTATTATTTTTCAATTTCATTCTTTTCATATAAACACCACCTTTACTACACTATAATATATAGATAGTATTTTATATGTCGAAATTTTTGTGTAATGCCTTATTTATTGAATTAGCTAAAATATTACTAGTTTTATCTATCACAAAATCAATTTCTTTAGGAGTAACCATCATATTATAACCAATTGGTGTTAATACTTCAAAAATAAGCTCTTTTACTTCATTATCTGTTAGTGTTCCTATCTCGCCTAATAACTGCATTTTCTCTTCTTTAGACAGTTCCTTATGATGATTTTTATAATCTCTTAAAGTAACCGGTACCAATTTATTTTTTTGATAATTTTCTTTATTGTAACTAAAATGTTTTAATAAGTATCCTATCGTATCACTTACTAAAACAAATGCCTCTATAACAGTTGGAATACCAATAGAAATTACTGGTATATGTAATGTCTCATAGCTAAGTTCTTTTCTGTTATTATAAACACCACTACCAGGTAAAATACCCGTATCAGTAATTTGGACTGTTTTATTAACTCTATCAATACTACTAGAAGCAAGTGCATCAACAACTATAATAAAACCGGGTTTAATTTTTTCTATTATTCCTAATATAATATCACTGCTCTCAATTCCTGTCATTCCGGTAACACCAGGAATAAATGAAGCAACATTACGATAATTTTTATCAACTTCTATTTTTTCTATTTCATATAGATATCTAGTAACCAAAACATTTTCAATAGTCTTAGGTCCTAATGCATCAGGAGTAGAATCTCTATTACCAAGGCCAACTACCAAACAACTACTATCTTCATCTATTTTAAGATATTTAAACAACTTTTTAAGTTCTTTAACCATTATTTCTTCTAAGTTATTACCATTTTCTTTATCAGTTACATCTTGATAACTAATCGTTATGTATTTACCTCTTTTTTTCTTAAGACTATTTTTATCATTTTGTATTTCAACCTCTATTATTTCAATACCATTTTCTTCATCTTTATGGACAATAATTCCATCTTCTACTTGTTCAGTATTAAATATATCAACTAGCAAATCTGTTCTAATTTTATATTGTTTTAAATCCTTTTCATTTTTCAAAATTATCACCCATACATATTTTTTCCATTTTTTTTACATTTTATTTGCTTTTTTAGAAAAAATTTGGTATCATTAGTTGTAGCTAAAAAAAGTGAGGTGAAACTATGCCAAATATTAAAAGTGCTAAGAAAAGAGTTATTACAAGCGCTAAGAAAAATGCTAATAACACACTTGGAAGATCAAGCATGAAAACTGCTATTAAAAAATCAGAAAGAGCTATCAAAGCTGAAGATAAAGCTCTAGCAGATGAAAATCTAAAAATAGCTATTAAAAAAATTGATAAAGCTTGTGCAAGTGGTTTAATCCATAAAAATAAAGCTGCAAGAGAAAAATCAAGATTAACTAAACAAACAAATTCATTAAAATAATATCTATCAATACGATAGATATTTTTTCTTGCCTATAATTTATAGCATGTTATAATTATTATAGGTGATGATATGAAAAAGATTATAGGATTATTATTAGTAATAGATGTTTTTTTTCTGTGTTTAATATATAATGATGAAATTATCAATTTTATTGTAAATACTTTTAGTAATTATAATAAAGATGCTACCGTATTAAATAATAATGAATATGCCAATAATAATGACTATAGTTATGTTAAATTAACTGATGATTTTGTTCCTAAGAATAAAAATGACATAATAAATATTTATTACACAATTCTAAATTCAGGCATGTCAAGTTTTACTTTTTATTGTTCAAACGAATATAAAGATTGTATCAACGACATTAACTATATTTCAAACAATCAAATACTACTATCAGAAATTAATAATTTTGTTCCTGTTTATAACAGTTTTCAAAACATTGATACTGAATTTGATAGTTTAGGAAAAGTAACAATTACCATTACTCACAATTACACTAACAGTCAAATAGAAATTATAGAATCCAAAGTCGATGATATATACAATGAACTAATCAAAGATAATATGAACGATAACGAAAAAATTAAATCAATTCATGATTATATTATTAATACCACCAAATACGATACAGATCGTAGTGATAATAAAATAACTAAATACCATTCTGATATTGCTTATGGAGCCTTAATAGAACATTATGCTATATGTGGTGGATATGCTGATAGTATGAAGTTATTTTTAGATAAATTAAATATTCCAAATTATAAAATATCAAGTGAAAATCATATATGGAATTTGGTTAAATTAGACAACAAATGGTACCATCTAGACCTTACTTGGGATGACCCAGTAACATCTACTGGAGAAGATGTTTTAGAATATGATTATTTTTTAATTACAACAGAACAACTAAAAAAATTAGAAACCGATCAACATATCTTCGATGAGAATGTCTACCAAGAAGCAATTTAAAAAGCATCTTAAACGATGCTTTTTTCTTTTAATATCTTTTGCTTATTAATCTTTTTATCTCTTTCTGCAAACCTTTTTTGTATCAAGTCAATAAAACAATTCTTTACAATTGCACCAGATGACAATAATCTTAAAAGTTGACCATTCAAATCATCACGTATTTGAATATAATCTTCATCATTTAAAATTGCTAAATTGGAATATAAAATAGTAGAACATAGAAAAGAAAAAGTATTACTATCAATGTCATAAATTTCTGATGCTCGCTCACTATTTAAAATAAGAGTTGCAACAGTAGATATTTGATTACCAATTTTTGCATAAAGTGTTCTATTAAATATATTTTTTTGAATATCACTAATCCCATTATCATGAAATAAATTAGATACATTATCATTACAAACAGCATTTTCCAAAAACGGAAAAATATATTTAAGCATCGTTTGATACTGTTTAACTCTTTGGAAATCAATTTTTTCAGAAGAATCTGTTTTTTCTAATTGTGATTGAATACACAAATATTCTAGATTTGTAGCATTTCTAATATAAGCATTATACAATAAATAATTATAAAAACTAGGTACAACTACATTAGGTTCACCACATATTTTAACTATTGGAATCGAAACATCATAAAGTCTAAGCAGTACATCATCACTAGCTCGTAAAATCATTGCCAACATTTTAGTTCTAATTCTATATGAAACCAGTATATCATCATGTTCATAGTCATTAGTTAACAATAAATCATAAGCATTACTATTATTATCTGTACTAAGAATCTCATCCAAAGCATCTATTTTTTGATAATCAGCAACAATTTTTTCCAATGATTCCGTTTCACATTTCGATAATCTATCTACAATCTCCCAAAAAACAGTAGTATCTTGGTTATTATCAGATAAATCAATAATATGTCTATATAACTTTAAAATACTGTTAGATATATTTAACAGTTCATTTATATCATCCACCTAATCACCTTCTATAATATTAACAGCGCTATCAACGGTTTTAGAAAAATCTTTATAGTTAGTCTCAATCCAATTTATTCCATCAAATTGGTGTTTAAAAAAAGTATATTGTCTCTTAGCATAGTGTCTGGAATTCTTTTTAATAAGTTCTAGTGAAACATCCAATGAATTTTTACCTTCAAAATAAGGATATAGTTCCTTATAACCAATTGCTGTCTGAATAGCTTTAGTGTAAATATGTTTATCATATAAACATTTAGCTTCTTCAATCAGCCCTTCTTTTACCATAACATCTACTCTAGAATTAATTTTTTCATAAAGTGTGTCTCTATCAGTAGTTAAACCAATTAAAATAAATTTATATATAGGATTATTACCTACTTGTTCAGTAATTAAATCATTATCATATTTATTCAAAAGTCTAATCAAGCGTTTTCTATTATTAATATGAATATTGCAATCACTATCATACTTTTTAATTCTGTCAAGTAACTCCTGATTAGTTAATTCATCATAATCGTTTAAGTTCCCCTCTTCTTTAAAACGATAATCATATAAAGCAGCCCTTATATATAGACCTGTCCCACCAACAATAATAACATTTTTTCCTCTATTAGAAATTTCTTCTATTTTACTACGACAATCTTTTTGATAATCAAAGACTGTATAGATTTCATCTACATTGCATATATCAAATAAATGATGAGCAATGCCTTCTTTTTCATGTTCTTTTATCTTAGCTGTAGCAATATCTAGCCCTTTATATACTTGCATAGAATCAGCATTAATTATTTCTGCATTATACTTTTTAGCTAATTCAACACTAAGTTTAGTTTTCCCAACTCCTGTTGGACCTACAACAACAATAATCATTATTTTTTAGTTCCTAACTTCTTCTCTTTATTTTTTTCAACATCAGCATTTCTTTGTTTAGATATTTCTTTAAGCCAATAATTTTTAATATTCTGCCAATATTCACCATTACCACAAGTTAAACGTGTACTACTATTAGTAGTCAAATCTTCTGGTTTAGATTCAATAATATTATTATCATCATTATTTTTTAGTTCATTAGCCTTACTATTTAAATTATAATCATATTCTAATAATAATTTTTCGATATAATGTTCACTTAAATTCATATTAATATCCGGGTATTTTTTATTAAACTGTTTTTCATATAATCTTTGTTTAACACGTAAACTAATTGTTGAGACACCAAAAATAGTAAGTTCCATAGCAGGTAAAACAAAGAAAATATCACCCAATGCCATAAATCCAGTAATACTATCTGCAAAAAGTATGATTGCAAATAAGTTAGTAAACACTGCAACAGTACCAAGTACCATTTCAGTAACTAAAGTATTTCTGCTCATCTTAGAAAGTCTTTGCTTCATTTTTAAATATGAGCGATACTTTTTCTCATTATCTTCCGTAATAGTTACAATACTTTTCATAAAATCACTCCCCCAAATATTACATCGTCAAATATGGCCCATATTATATCACTTTTATAAGATAAAATCAAATATTTGTCATAATAGATAGTGTAAAATAATTTGGGGTAAGACATAAAAAAAGAAAAACCTTTGTTATAATAAATTTGAGAAACATAATAA
>CAKPDJ010000061.1 GCA_934148875.1 uncultured Bacilli bacterium | reverse complement strand
TCAACTATATCACGTGCTACTTTGCATAATGAAGATTATGTTATAGCTAAAGGTTTAAAAATAGGTGATACTGTTTCCATTCATAAAGCAGGTGATGTTATCCCAGAGGTTGGTGAAGTAAAACTTGATAGACGTACTGGTAATGAAAGAGATTTTGAAATGATTACTAGATGTCCTATGTGTAATGAACCAATCTTTAAAAAAGAAGGACAAGTTGATTACTTCTGTATCAATCCTCATTGTCCAGCTAGACACATTGAAGGATTATGTCATTTTGTATCTAGAAAAGCCATGAATATAGATGGATTAGGCGATAGAATAATAGAAGATTTTTATAACTTAAAATATATTAAAGATATTACTGATATTTACAAACTTGACCGTTACCGTGATGAGTTAACTGAACTTGAAGGTTATGGCAATAAGTCAATTGATAATTTAATAGAAGCAATCAATAATTCAAAAAATAATTCACTAGAGAGATTATTATTTGGCCTAGGTATTTCTAATGTTGGTGAAAAAACATCTAAAATATTAGCTATGCGTTATGAAAATTTAGATAGATTAATGAATGCTAGTTTTGAAGAATTAAATCAAATACCAGATATCGGTGAAATAATAGCTAAAAGTATTGTTGATTTCTTTAAAGATGAAAAAAATATTAATATTATTAATGAATTAAAAGAATTAAATGTAAATATGGAATATACTGGACCTAAAATAGTAATTAATGAGAACTTTAATGGCAAGACTTTTGTAATTACAGGTACACTTACTAAATACTCAAGAGATGAAGTAGAAGAAAAAATAGAAAATCTTGGCGGTAGGACATCCTCTTCTGTTAGTAAAAAGACTAGTGCTGTTATTGTCGGTGAAAACCCTGGAAGCAAATATACAAAAGCAGTGGAATTAGGTATCCCAATTTGGAATGAAGAAGATTTAGAAAGTAGGTTTTAATATGAAGGAAAAAGGTATAGTTATTTTTGAAGATGGAAATGTATTACCATTTGGTACTTATGTATGTCCTGATGAAGAAGGATATTTTTACTCCCCAACACACGAAGCGGATTTTACAAAAGAAATTGTTCCTAGTACAGAGTTTAAACTATCAGATCATTATTACATTGATGAAGATTTCTTATATCAAAATGCTTTACGTTTGTCACTAGAGGGATTAGCATTTGTTTTTAACAACAAAGCCGGTGTCAATAAACCGACAGAAATATTAGCATACATGCCAGAAAATCCAACATCAGAACAATTAGAAGCATTAAAATCACAGAAGGAAATATTAGAAACTAAAATCAATAATATATACGTATTTAATTCTTATGATTTTAATGATTATACTACTTTTGATACATTGCAAGACTATATAAAAGAGAATACTAATACAAAATAAGCCATAATTAGAAAAGCCATCTTTTAATCCATGACTGATAAAAGATGTGAATAATAGTCTTGACATTTAAATAAAATAATGTATACTTAGTAGTAAGTGAGGAGATATAAGCAGTTTATTGTGAGCTGTCTCGGGCAATTGTATCAAATGCTTACACAATTATTTGGAGTCACGAATAAGATTTACTCGTGGCTTTTTTTGTCCCTCGAGTAGGAAAGGAGATTACAGTGATTAAGGATTTAAAGAAATGTTCTCATGAAGAAAATAAAAAAATGTTTCTTTATGGTACTAGTTATGCAATGTGGTTAACTAACTATGAAAAAACATTGTATGAAAAAAGTAAGAAAGAACCTATTGAAGATTTAAAAAGTTTTGAGAAAATTAGTATTCAAATTTTATCATTATTAGAAAAATTAGGATATCCAATGGATGAATTAGGAACATATTTATATGGGAAAGTAATTTTAAGTGTATGCGAAAATCTAAATGAAATCATAAGAGATGAAGATATTGAAAGATATAATAAATTAGTATCAGATCTAAATGATGCTTACTCAAGTTTTTATCTATGGATAGCTAGAGATGATTTGGAAATAGGTTTAAAACCATTTCATTTATATATAGAAAGAGCTATATCTATGATAGATTATAGTAAATCTAATAAAAAATTAATTTCTAGTATTTATGATAAAGATATAACTGAATTAAATTATGGAGAACAAGCCCTATATTTAGCATCTTATTTATTAAAAATATATCAAATTGAAAATGGTAAAACAGAAGCAAAACTAAAATTAAAAAGATTAGAAAATTTACCAGGCAATATTAAATTAAAAGAAGAATAAAGTGAGTGTGTATAAGCAAATATTGTGAGCTACACAGGGATTATTTCTTACACGTCTAAGGTACGGAGTCACTAATAGTTATTAGTGGTTCTGTGCCTTTTTCCATTTAAAAATATGTTATAATTAAAAAAATAGGAGAGTGTAACGATGAACTATAGTATTGAGGAAATAAATGAAAAAAGCTTATATGATTATATGTATGTAAATACTATCTCATGGAATGAAACATACAGAGGTATTGTGCCAGATGAATTTCTAGACAAAATATTAAATGAATTAGATGCTAATGTAGAAAGATTAAGAAGTAAGTTCCAGCAAACAAAAATTATTGAACCTGATTATAAAAGATTTTTATTAAAGTTAAATAATGAACCAGTTGGTATGTTTAGTATATGTAAAGCTAGAGAAGAAAAATACAAAAGTTCTGGAGAATTATGTAGTATTTACTTACTAAATAAAGCAAAGAAAAAAGGATTAGGCAAAATAATGTTTGAAACAGCCATAAAAGAGTTAAAGAAAATGAATTATTTTGATATGATTGTTTATTGCATAAAAGAGAATCCTAACAATGAATTTTATAAACACATGGGTGGAAAATTGATAGACTCAAAGCCTAGAAATATAGGTGGAAAAGATTTAATTGAAAACATTTATTATTTTAAAAAAGTATAGGAGGAGATAAAATGATAAAAAAGATTAAACCAGATAATAAAATATTTAATAGTTATGAATTTCAAAAAGATAAATATAAGTTTTTTCGAATACTTCAAAATTTAGAAAGTGAAACACTAGAATTATATAGTGATGAAGAAAATTACATTTTATGTCGTGGTGATATTAAATGGCCAACATGGATATGGACAAAAGACAATTTTGATAGTTCATTACTAAAAGAAGTAGAAGAAGCAATTGATTTATATAGATTAGATGTTGATACCAGATTTACCTGTAAAAAGGAATTATATGATTTACTCAAAAAAGATAATTATAAATTTTTAGGTGAATACTATTTTGAAATGGGCTATTTAGTATGTAACCAAACAGTTAAACCTAAAAAGGTAGATGGAAGATGTGATTTAGCCACTGAAGATGATAAAGATATTTTAACTAATTATATTTATAATGAATCTAGAGAAATATCTGATACAAAAGAATTATCTCTTGAAGAAGCAAAAGATAGTGTAGAAGAAAGATTAAACACGGGAACATATCATGTTTGGAAAAATAATAAAGGAGAAATTGTTGCTCAAGCATTTTATCGAATACTTGCTGGAAATGCCAAAATTGCTGGTGTATATACTTTACCTGAAGAAAGAGGAAAAGGATATGCAGCAAATTTAATTTATGTCCTTACAAATAAAATTTTATCTGAAGGAAATCATGTGTCTTTATATACAGGCTATAAATATATTCCTTCAAATAAGGCTTATAAAAATGTTGGATATGTAACTGAGGATATTTTAATAAATTTTTCTTGTATAAAAAAATAGGGAGGATAATGTGAGTAATTTTAAGATAATATTTGAAAGTGAAAATATTTATTATATTCAAGTAAATGAACTACTGATAAATGATTATTTAAAAATGGTTAATGATCCCGAAGTGCAAAAAGGCATTAGTCACAAATTAAAACAATATACATATGAACAAGAGCTTGAATGGGTAAAAATGAAATTGGAAGAAAAGGCTAATATATTTACTATGATAGAAAAAACGACAAGTGAATTTATAGGTAATATAGAAATTATGCATATTGTTAATGGAATAGGTGAAATTGGAATTACTATTACACGCAATAAGCAAAATCATCATTATGGTCAAGAAGCTATGAAAGCTATTATGGATTATGGTTATGATATACTAAATTTAGATGGCTTTGAATTAAATGTTTATAAAACTAATCCTAAAGCAATTCATTGCTATGAAAAAGTAGGTTTTGTAGCAGTAGGTACTGGTAAAACTGATGAAGATATTCATATGGTATATAATAAACCTAAATTAATACAATATACACCAAATGATTATGAATTTGTTTATCAAGTAAAAAAAGAAGTATATCAAAAATATGTAGAAGAATGTTTTGGAACTTGGAATGAAGAATTACAGAGAAACTTATATAATCAATTTATTGAAACAGAAAAAAATAACTTATATATTATTCAATTAAATGGAAAAGATATTGGATTCTATAATGGAAAAACATTAGAAGATGGAAGTTATGAAATTGGAAATATTTGTATTATTCCAAAATATCAAGGAAAAGGCATAGGAACTCAAATTTTAACAGATATTATAAAACTTCATAAAGGACAAGATTTACATCTTCAATATTTTAAGCAAAATCCGGTTGGTAAATTGTATGAAAAATTAGGTTTTGTTCATGATTATGAAAAGGAATTTCATTATGTAATGGTAAAGTTAAAAGAAATAAATGAAAAAGATGTCATTAACTATGAAAAATAATATAAGGAAAACAGTATTAAATAAAAAGGAGATGAGAAAATGAACGATTTAATAATAGAAATCCCAAACATAGATGATCAAGATAAAATAAATGAATTAGCTGTTCAAGTACATAATTTACATGTAAAATGGCGAAATGATTTATTTATTAAATGTGATGATATGATGTCAAAAGAAAGACTAGAAGATTTAATCAACCAAAAAGAAATATTAGTAGCAAGATTAAATGATAAGGTGATAGGATTTATTACCTTTAATATAAGAGAAAAAAGTAATCAGAAAGGTTTTCGTGATAGAAAGCAATTAAATATTGATGTGATTTGTGTAGATGAAAACTTAAGAGGAAAAGGTATAGGAACTAAAATCTTAGAATATATAAAAGAGTTTGCTAAAGAAAATGATTGTACAGATTTATATTTAACTGTAAATGAAGAAAACTTAAATGCAATTAAGCTATATGAAAAGTTTGGTTTTCAGTTAAAAAATATAGCTTATTCAATGAAAATAAAATAATAAGGAGTAGAAACAATGAATAATTACTGGGATAATATTTACTGGGAAAAGCATATAAAAGAAGATGATTTAAATAATATAGAGGATAACTGGATATTTGATTATATGAAGTATTTACCTAAAACTGGTAACTTACTAGATTTAGGTTGTGGTGTAGGGCAATATTCTTCTTACTTTTATAGTTTAGGTTATAATGTATCATCATGTGATATTTCATCAAAAGCACTAGAAATTTTAAATGAAAAGAATAAAAATATTAAAACAAAGATACAAGATATGAATAAACCATTAGACTATAAAGATAATGAATTTGATATAGTATTTGCTAACTTATCAATACATTTTTTAAGTGATGAAAATACTAAAAATTTACTAAGTGAAATAAAAAGAATTCTAAAGCCTAATGGTATATTTATAGGTAGTGTCAACTCAACCAAAGCATATGAATTTATAAAAGACCATATTATTAAATTAGAAGATAATTATTATGATAGTAATGGTAGAACAGTAAGACTTTTTGATGATAAATCATTTGATAAATATTTTATTGATTTTGATAAAATTACTCTTGCGGAAAAGGAAAGTGATAGATTTGGTAAACAAAAAAATAAATGGGAATTTGTTTATAAAGTAAGGAAGTGAAAATATGGAAAAATTAAAACACGTAAAACCATCAAAAGAGTATGAACAAGAGGCATTAGAATATATAAATGAATTTTATGAATATAACTCTGATATAAATGGAACTGGCGGTCTACATAAATATTTAGATAATTATGATAAATGGTTAGAAAAATTAGAAGAAGATAGAAATATAATTCCAAATGAAGAAAAAGTACCAGCAGAAACTTATTTCCTTGTAAGGGAAAGTGATAATAAAATTGTTGGCATGATAAATATTAGATTAGCTTTAAATGAAAACCTAAAAAAATTTGGTGGTCATATAGGTTATAGTATTAGACCTACAGAAAGAAAAAAAGGATACAATAAAGTAAATCTATACTT
Organism: uncultured Bacilli bacterium; assembly: GCA_934148875.1. Taxonomy (GTDB): domain Bacteria; phylum Bacillota_I; class Bacilli_A; order RF39; family UBA660; genus Alloscybalousia. Next base: position 684 of record CAKPDJ010000061.1, on the reverse strand, counting down.
AGGCTTATTATGCTGTAAAGAACATGGTATATCAGAAGTATTAATGGATTGTGATAAAAATAATCCAGCATCAGCAAAAACAATGCAAGCATTAGGTGGAAAGTTAATTAGAGAATATTATGATGATATCTATGCTCACTGTACTGTTCAAGATTACGTTATTAATGTTGATGAAGCTATAGAAAAATATTCTGATATATATGAACCATTAATTATAAAAGATACTGTAAGATTAAAAAAATAATATTAAAATGAGGTAATATTTATGCTTAGTCCAACGTTAGAAACTGAAAGATTAACTATAAGAAGATTTAAAGAAACAGACATAGATATACAGTATGAAATAATTCATGATAGTAGATTAGCAACTTTTATTCAATTTCCAGATTTAACTAAACAAGAAGAATTAGAATGTATAAAAAATTGGATAAATGAGGCAGATGAGTCTAAATATGAAAAATGGGTAATAGAATTAAAAAAAGATAATACACCGATTGGAAATATCTCAGTTAATGGTATAAATAAAAAGAACAATTACTGCAATGTTGGGTATGTAATTCTATATGATTATCAAAATAATGGTTATGCAACTGAAGCACTAAAGAAAGTATCAGATTATTTATTAAATGATAGAAACTATTATTTAGTAGAATGTTCATGTAACGAATTAAATACCCAATCATC
>CAKPDJ010000060.1 GCA_934148875.1 uncultured Bacilli bacterium | reverse complement strand
GAGAAGAACTTTAGATTAAGAATGTGGATAGATAATAGTGTTGATTTTTCACCAGTAAAAGATGAAAGTGGAAATGACATATATCCATATAATAATAAAACATTTACCTTAACAGTAAATGTATATGCGAATGGAAAAGTAGTAGCAGGAGAACTAAATACAGATACAACACTAGCAAGTCTAGAATTAACAGGATGTACATTAGAGCCAGCATTTGATAGTAGTATAGAAGAGTATAGTTGTAGTGTTAAGAACAGTGTTGATACAACCATAATAACAGGAAGTGCAACAAGTAATACTACAAAAATAAGTGGATTAGGAACAAAGGGTTTATCAGTAGGGGATAATGCCTTTATAATAAAAACGTTAGCTGAAAATGGAGATGAGAAGACATATACTATTAAGGTTAATAGGAAGCAACCTGCAGCATTACTAAAAAATGAAATAATGAAAAACAAAATAATTACTACAGCACCAACCTTAACAACAACCAGTCTAGAAGCAGGGGATGAAGATGGATTATATAAATCAACTGCTACAAATAGTGGAGATGCAACATATTATTTTAGAGGAAATGTTGAGAATAACTATGTTTCATTTGCTGGTTTTACATGGAGAATAGTTAGAATAAACGAAGATGGAACAATACGTTTAATAATGCAAGATGGTATTAATAATAATACTGAATATGTATTTAACACAGATTATAACAGCTATATTTATATGTATTATTCTAATAGTCAAGTTAAGGCACGACTTGAAAATTGGTATAATGCCAACATAGGAAATGATAATAATTTATCTTCAAAAGTTGTAAGTGGTAACTATTATTGTGAACAGGCAAAAGTGAAAGGTGGTACAACATGGACATCAGGAAGTGCAGATATGGTGCTATATTCTGATTATACTCCAGACTTTAAGTGCACGAGCGATGGCAACAATAATGGATTAATAAATGCAAGTATAGGTTTACTTACATATGACGAAATTGTTTATGCTGGTGGATATCCTTTTCAACAAAATGATAATTATTATTTGAGCAGTTCAGCCAGATATTGGATGACAATAAGTCCCATTGGATTTGCTTCTTCTCATTCTAATGTATGGTATGTAGATAATTTAGGCAGTTTACGCTCTAATTATGTTACTAATACTAGACCGATTCGCCCGGTTTTAATTCTGAAAACCAATACCCAAATTTCAGATGGCAATGGTACAAGTTCTGACCCTTATGTAATTGAATAATTTAATATTAAAAGATATAAGTTTAAATTAACTTATATCTTTTTCTATCCATTTTTCTTCTACTATTTTGTAATCTATTTGTATCAGTTTGTTAACTTCATCTTTGTCCATTTCTATATAATAAGTTATCGTATCATTAAATTCTTTTTTTATTATTTTATCTTTAAATAAGTAATCATATTCTTTTTGATTATCATAATTGGTTATTATTTTTATTAAATAGCCTTTTACTAATGTTATTAATTCTGTTTTATCTATGACATTACAAACAGCTTTAGTATAAGCTCTAACTAAGCCACCGGCACCTAATTTAATTCCACCAAAATATCTAACTACAATGCATAATACATTACTAATATTTCTTTTATTTAATACTTCCATGATAGGAAGTCCCGCTGTTCCACCAGGTTCACCATCATCACTAAACTTTTGAATATCATCGAATTTGTACGCATAACAGTAGTGAGTAGCATCTTTGTAATTACTTTTTGCCTCCTGTAAACACTTATTTACATCGTCGATATTATTTATTTTATAAAGTAAAGTTATAAATTTTGACTGTTTTACCTCGTATTTATCACTATTATTTTCTTTGATAGTTTGCATATTATCACCAACAATATTATATAATAATAGAAAATGTTTGTAAAATTAATATTTAGTGCGTAATAACTTTACTTCTTCTAATTCGCTAATTGTTACAAATTGGTATCCTTGTTCTTTTAATTTTGGTATAAGTTTTTTTAAAGCTTCACTGCTTCTTTCAAAAATATCGTGCATTAAAATTATATCCCCATCTTCAATATTCTTTAAAGCTTTTTCTACTATACGGTCAGCATTTTTTATTTTCCAGTCTTTTGTATCTACAGTCCATAACGTGATTGATAAATCAATATTTTTTCTAATTCTATTGTTAACCGAACCATACGTTGGTCTAAAACAAGTAGGAGTATAATTAACGGTTGATTTTAAAATATCCTGCGTTTTATTTATTTGATCTAATAACTCATTAGTTGATAGTTTACTAAGCCATTTGTGATTATAAGAGTGATTGCCAATTTCATTACCGTTTTTAATACTTTCACTAATTATATCTTTATATATTTCTACTTTATTACCTAAAACAAAAAATGTTGCATTTACATTGTTGACCTTTAAAGTATTAATAATATCTTTGGTGTATTTACTTGGCCCATCATCAAAAGTTAAGGCAACAACTGGTAATTTTGGGTCTATTACTTTATTAGTTTTACTTACTTCACTTGTTTTTACTTCTTCTATATAATTTATAATTTTTATATTTAACTTAAATGAGTTTAACGGTATTTCATATATATTTAATTTGTCTTGTATAAGATAAATTACTAAATAATCTTTACTAAAAGAGTAAGATAATTCACCTAAATCATGAATTCTACTTTTATCATTACTTACCAAAAAACTATTTATTTTTTCTAAAAGTTCATCTGTATTTTTGAATATATCTAGAATATCATAAAAATTATTACTTTCTTTATCAAAAGAATAAATCTGAACATAATATTCTTCTGTATTTTCTAAACTATGATAAATATATAACTTTAAACTTATATTGATATATCTATTATTTACAACGTAATAATCATAATCAATATTTAATTCATCACGGTCTATTAAATATTTAATATCTTTAGCTTTATCCTTAAACATACTTATTTGTGATAAGACAAAATTTTCTACTTCATTATCTAATTTTTTAATATTAGTTTTTGGATAATTAACACTAATTACATATTGCTTAGATTCTTCTATATTTGTTTCTATATTATTATCTTTATCAGTTTTTTTTAATTTAAGAGAGAATACAGAAATTATAATTAATATAATTAAAATACTCGCTTTTATAATTTTATTTTTCATAACATCAACCTAATTAATTATATGAAATATAAAATTAAAAATTTATCTAATTTACATCTATTAAAATAAATGTTAAAATACAAGCAAAAGAGGGGATTATATGACAGAGGAAATTAAAGAATATATAAAAGAGAAACTTAAACTTGTTCCTAACTTACCTGGGTCTTATCAAATGAAAAATAAAGATGGTATTATTATTTATGTTGGTAAAGCTAAGAATTTACATAACCGTGTTAAGAGTTATTTTATGGGTACTCATACAGGTAAGACGGCTATGTTAGTTAATGATATAGTAGATTTTGAATATATTGTTACTTCTAGTGAGTTAGAATCTTTAATACTAGAAATAACTTTAATAAAAAAGTATAATCCTAAATATAATATTTTATTAAAAGATGATAAGAGTTATCCTTATATTGAACTTACTAATGAAAAATACCCAAGACTTAGAATAGTTAGAAATATTAATCGTAAGAAACATAAAAGTAGATTATATGGACCATATCCTAATGTTACAGCAGCTAGAAAAACAGTTAATATGATTAATCGTATATATCCTCTTAGAAAGTGTGAAAATTTAAAAAAAGATGTTTGCTTATATTATCATATTGGTGAATGTTTAGGTTACTGTGCTAAGGAGATAGATATTAGTAAACAAAATCAAATGTTAGAAGAAATTACGGCATTTCTTAAAGGAAATAGTACTCATATTGAACAGAAATTAAAAGAGGAAATGCAGAAAGCTAGTGATAATCTTAATTTTGAAAAAGCTTTAGAATTAAAACAAATGTTACAGGATATTGATATAACTCTAACTAAACAAAAAATTGATCTTAATAAAAATTATAATTTTGATGTATTTGGTTTTTACCAAGATAATAATTATTTATCAGTAGTTACTTTTTATATAAGAGAAGGTTTGCTGTTTGGTAAACATAGTGATATTTTTACTACTGTAGATGAAATAGATGAGACATTAACACGTTATATTATAGAGTTTTATGAAAAAAATAATTTACTTCCTAAAGAAATAATAGTACCTAGTATTATTGATAAGGATGTTATGTCTAATTATTTAAATGTTAAGGTTAATTCTCCAAGTAGAGGGGATATTAAAAAATTAATAGATTTAGCCTGTGATAATGCTAAAATATTATTGGATGAAAAGTATGAAACTATTAAATTAGATGAAGAAAATAGATTAAAGGCTGAACAAGAACTTAAGGAATTATTATATTTATCGAAATTAGAAAGGATAGAAGCGTTTGATAACTCACATTTATTTGGTACTTTTTATGTTGGGGGTATGGTAGTGTTTGATCATTTTTTACCTAATAAAAATGAGTATCGTAAGTTTAAAATAGAATCTCAAGTAAAAGATGACTTAAGTGCTATGAAAGAAGTTATTTATAGAAGATATTTTAAAGTTTTAATGGAAGAAGTTACTGCACCTGATTTAATATTAGTAGATGGTGGTGAGTTACAGATAAATGCTACTAAAGAAATAATTAAAAATCTTAATTTAAATATACCTATCTGTGGGCTAAAAAAGAATGATAGGCATAAGACTAATGTTTTGGTTAACGAAAATTTAGAAGAAATAGAAATGGATAAGGATAGTAATTTGTTTTTATTTTTAAATAGAATACAGGAAGAAGTTCATAATTATGCAATTAGTTATCATAGAACTATTAGACAAAAGGGAACATTAGCTACTTTATTAGATATGGCTCCAGGTATTGGTGAAGTTAGAAGAAAAGAACTTTTGAAAAAATTCGGTTCATTAAAGAAAATGAAAGAAGCTAGTGTTGAAGAATTAGAAACAGTACTTACTCATGATGTAGCTATAAAATTTATGGATTATTTGAAAGAATTATGATATAATATGCCTAATTATTGAGGAGTGGTTTAATGAAATTATCTGGTTTTAAGACTAAAAATTTATTAATTGGTAATCTTTTATATTTTGAAAATGGGGTTGGTAGTGTATCTACTAATCGTTATTTGGCTATTAAAACTAAAAAAAGAGAAAGATACACTATATTATCTGATAACGAAAATCTTCCGGATAGATTATCTGCTTTATTAGGAGTTGATTCTAGGGTTGATAATATTAGTTCTGATAAATATTATTTGATAAATACTCGCTATTTAAATGAAATACTATCTTTGAAACGATTATCATTTGATGAAGTTATTAGGATAGCAAAAAATTTAGATGATTTTGAAAATGGTAAAGAGAAAAGCATAAAATAAGTTAAAGTGCTTTTCTTTTTCTTTTGTTTGTATAAAAAATGAGATATAATTGATGTAGTAGAAGTGAGTGTGATAATATGAGTAAAATACAAATAATGGATGAAGTATTGGCTAATAAAATTGCGGCTGGAGAAGTAGTAGAAAAATGTATGAATGTTGTTAAGGAATTGGTTGAAAATTCTATTGATGCTAAAGCTACTGAAATTAAAATAGAGCTAATTGATTCTGGTGTTAAAGAAATTAAAATTACTGATAATGGTATTGGTATGGATAAAGAGGATGCAGTTCTTGCTTTTTCTAGACATGCAACTAGTAAATTGAAGAAGGAAAATGATTTGTTTCATATAGGTAGTTTAGGTTTTAGAGGTGAAGCATTACCTTCAATTGCCAGTGTATCTAATGTTACATTAAAAACCAGTAATAAAGTTGAAGGAACAGAAGTAGTAATTAATGGTGGTAAATTAGTATCAGTTAATTCTAGTGATTTAACTGAAGGAACTTCGATATTAGTTAAGAATTTGTTTTATAATACACCAGTTAGATTAAAATATTTAAAGAATTTATATACGGAATTGGCTTATATTACTGAATATGTAAATAAAATGGCCTTAAGCTATCCTGAAATACGTTTTACATTGATCAATAATGATAAAGTTTTATTAAAAACTGATGGTAGTGGTAGACTTTTAAAAGTAATTAATGATATATATGGATTATCTGTTACTAAAAAAATGATTGAAATAAATGGAGAAAATGAAGATTATAAAATAACAGGTTATATTTCTTATCCAGAACTTCAAAAGAGTAATCGTAACTGTATAACTATTTTAGTAAATGGTAGAGTTATTCGTAATCAAGATATAATTCGTTATATTGCAGATAGTTATCATACTTATATACCTCAAGATAGGTATCCAATAATAGTTATGAAAATAGATGTTGACCCAATATTAATAGATGTTAATATACATCCTACTAAGATGGATGTTAAGTTTTCAAAAATGGATACTTTAAGGGATTTAATTAATAAGATTATTACTGAGAAATTAGAATCTCTTACTTTAATACCTGATGCGTCTTTGGAAACTAAGATAGAGGGAAATAAAACTGTTATTTCAACGGTATATACTCCTAGTAGATTTGATGAGTTTGATGAAGCTAAGAAAGATGAAGAATTTAATGAGTTTGAAAAAATGACGTTAAATTTTGATGTTCAAGAGGAAAAAGTACCATATCAAACATCAAAAAATAATGATGATATTTCTAGTTCAAATAATGAAAAAAAGGAAAGAATAAAGAAAATGTATCCTGTTGGTTTAGTCCATGGTACTTATATTGTGGCTGAAAATGAAGATGGTATGTTTTTAATAGATCAACATGCTGCTAATGAGAGAGTTAATTATGAATATTATTTACACGAAATGTCTAATCCTAAACCAAATGTAACTGATTTGTTGGTACCAATTACTTTAGAATTTCCTAGTAATGAATACATAATATTAAAAGAGAACTTTAACATTTTGGATAGTCTTGGAATAGGTTATGAAGAATTTGGATTTCAAACTTTATTAATTAGAACTATACCAATATGGTTAACTAAGTCTAATGTAGAGGTTGCTCTTAGAAAAATATTTGATATAATAACAACAACGGAAAACTTTAGATTAGATCGTTATTTAGATCATATTGCGGCAACTGTTGCTTGTAAGGCTTCTATTAAAGCTAATGATCATATAGAACTTGCTAGTATGGAAACACTTTTAGATAGATTAAGATCATGTGATAATCCGTTTACTTGTCCACATGGAAGGCCTACAATTATTACTTATTCAAAGTATGATTTAGAAAAACTCTTTAAGCGTTCTATGTAATATAATTTTCAGATTTGGAAGTGTAGAATATGGAAGATAAAAAATTGTCTAAAATTCAAAATATCGTTATTGGTGGGGTTTCTTCATTATCAATGATTGGTGTTTATACTTTGGGTGTAACCTTATCTAGAAACTCTGATTTATATCCTAAGCAATTGTTTATCGGTGGTGCTGTTATGTCTATTGTTGTTCCTCGTGTAGCTGATAAAGTATTGACTTTATCTTTTGATAAATATAATAATCGAAAAAAGAAAAAAGATAAAGAATGTGATGATTAAGTGTTTCATTTTGGAAGTGTTGCTTGAATGAAAGGCAGAATAATATGCTATTTTAATTATTATGATAAATGTTTAGTTAGACAAATAAATACAATTATTATGAGTTAGTGTAAAGAGTTTTGGGGCAAATAATAAAGAAAGTTGAATTTTATAATAAATTTGATTTTCTTTTTTTATTT
>CAKPDJ010000059.1 GCA_934148875.1 uncultured Bacilli bacterium | reverse complement strand
ACTACCTCCAATATATATTTCTACATTATTCTTATTTAATAAATTTAAAATATAATCGCACATACCAAATATAATTTTTCAATAATTCAACGAAGTCTGTACCTACTTATAATTATATCATAAAAAAGCATAAAATTACATTATCACATAAGAAAAATTATTTTTTACAAACTTATAGTCATCAAAAAAGAACTTAGATAAAAATCTAAGCCCTTACAATATACTTTATTTACTAGCTTTAATTGCGGCTTGTGACCCATAATACATAGGAAAACTTATTGGAACGACTTGTCGTTCTATATTCGACTAAAATGACTTTTTCATTGATTATTGCTTATTAAATTTTGTATTTCGCCTATCAAAGAATTATCAACAGTGAGATAATTACCAATATTCTTTGCTAACTTATCTTTAACAGTGTCGCTATTTCTAACACCTTCAATTGTTGTTAAATTAAAAAACTCTTCTTTTGATTCTGGTACATTTTCTAATTCCAGTTCTAATATTTCATTAATTGCCTCCAATGGAGCATATAATTCTATACATTCCTTCAATAACGAATTTTCTTCATTTGTATCCCCATCTTTAATGAGATAACATTTCTTATTATAACTTTCTAATTCACTACATAAATGATCTATATTTCCACAGCCACCACTTGGTAAAACAATAAATTCATTTGATTTACCTAAAAGATTTATAGAAGTTTTAACCCAATTCAAATCATATGGTCCTTCTACTAAAACATAGTTTTTATTCTCTGTGTTATCTAATGATTCCAATAATTCAATCAACGAAGTATTGTTTTCACTAAATAGCGGGTAAATACTTGCATTATTTCTTGCATTCAATATACGAGACGAATGTGAGGTAATCAATGTTTGCCCTATTCTTTCATGCAATTTACCAATCATATTTTTGGCATTATTTATTGAAAAAGAATTTTCAATTTCATCGATTCCTAATACTACATTATTATATTGATTACCAATAAGTAATGCATATAAAATATTTTTTTGAAAACCCAATCCTCTTGCTTCAACAGCTATACCATCAGTTTCGATTCCAAATTTTAAACTAGAATTATAACTAAATTTTTCCTTCCCAGTAAGCGTTGTTGTATCATTATTTAAAACTATTAATTCACGATCAATGCCACTTATAACTTGATCAATTGATTCCTGTGATATTCTCTTTAATTCATCAATAATATCATTACTGGTATTTTCTAATACCTTTGCTACAGATAGCTGTTGTATCATCTCAGTCACACCATATTTCCCAGCAGGAATATAAATATATTTTATATTATTTAAATCCTCAATATTACCTGATACATCAGTTAATTTGTATGAAGCTGTAGAATACGTTTTTTTATACATATTTCCATTATATCTAATTCCTATTTCAACTGGTTCTCCTTGAACTCTTACATATACTTTGTCAATTTTTTCTTGATTAAAAAATATATCTAAAGCTTGTAATATTGTACTTTTTCCCGAATCGTTTTCACCTATAATAATATTATGTTGATCTATTTTAATTGTTTTTCTATCAAATTTTTTAAAGTTTTTAATAAATATACTTTCAATCATGCAATTCACCTTCTTAATGTCCTATTATATCAAAAACACTTAAAATAATCCATATTAATGCTAAATGTCATCGGTATGTTCCATTAAAAAACCATCTTTTTTGCTTTTACCTCTAATCTCTAATTCTATTGTGTCATTCATAAAGTTTAATTTCCATTCAAAATAATCTTTATGAACTATTATTTTTTCAATAAATTCTTCTATTATTTTTTCATCAACACCATTATAGTTAATGTCTAATAATTTACGAATACTAGCTTTCGCTTTTTCTACTCTTACATCTAGTGGTTCTATGGATTCATATTTCTTCTCTAACTCACTTATTTCTATTTTATATTTTTCTATTCTGCTTGATAACTTCTTTTGAAATATATCATACATAGTTAAATCAATAGTTTGATCTAAATACGAATCAATTAATTTATCTAATTTTGCTGTTTCATTTTCTAGTAATTGTTTTAATTCACTAATTCTTTGTTTTATTTTTTTCTCAGGATATTCTTCCATATCTATTCCTCTTATTAACCTATCATATAGCTCTTTTCTATTATTGATATCCTGTGTAAGATTTCTGAATATTGCTTCAGCCATGTATTGTAACTTCCACTCTTGAACTTCTTTAACTTCACAACTTTCTTTAAACCTATTTTTCGGATGAATTTTCTTGTTATAGCAAACATAACAATATGTTGTATTGTATTTATTCTTATGATATATTTTTCTATTAAAGTTAGAGCCACATTCACAAACTAATTTCTTACTCCATATATTTTTTGCAACCCCATTCGCCTGTTTTCTACCTAATTTTATTGGTTTAGAATGCCATCATAGTACTGAACTTGATTTTCTAAAGCCGATAATTGAGCTTCATGTTCTGTTGAAACTCTAGCATATATTGCTACTTTTCTTTTCATTTAATCACCTCGACATTTAAATTATTATATTTATAAAAAATAGTCTAAGGTGCGATTAAAGCACAATAAAAAGAAGTATTTCTACCTCTTTTAACTATAATTTTTACAATTGAATAAATTACTTTTTTAGTAACCACTTCTTAATTGTTTTATACACATCTTATCTTTAGGATATATTCTATCTCTATCAACTAATACTAAAGGACATTGTCTAAACCAAACCGGTACTTTTTCTGGATTTAAACAATCAGCATCACGATAAGTATCTAATAGCATAGTATTTTCACCACATGGCCCTTTAGTTAATGTATCTGTTCTTCTATAACCTAATCTATCAAGAGCTAAATCAAAATATCTAAAATATTTAGGATCAATATTATCGGCTCTTCTGGTCAAATATTTTTGAACTTCTAAACCACCATCAACAATACCCTTTTTATCTCTTATATATATTTCTTCATAGTTCTTAGCAATTAAATATAGATTTGGACATATAACATCTTCATAAGACCATTTTGTTTTTACTAGTTTAATAACATAATCCCCAATTCTATAACAATCACAAGTTGTTCCTCCACCTACAAAACCATATTTCTTGCTTTGACTTAATTCCATGTATTTTTCAGTCCACTCTTCAAGTAATCGCCCCAAACCACAACGATATATAGATTCAAATTCACGACTTTTATCTTCTTCAAGAAAATATCTTATACGATAAGCAAAATCATCTAACAATTCTTGACTTATCTTCGCTTTATGTCTTAAATATAAAGGAAAACGATAATCAGCTGATGTACGAAATAATGCATCAGCATCTTCGCTAAAGATACTTTCTTTTTTTTCTTTATTAGGATCGCTTAATAATCTGTGTGTATCTGGATCAACAAGCCATTTATCTGCTAATAATTCTGAAGCTAAATAATTATACTTGTAATCTTTAAGAATAAATTCTTTTAATTTTTTATAATCTTTTTCACGATTATTTGTTAGTAATAAAACCGCTAATTTAGAAATATCATCTGGGTTCATTAATCGTGGCAAAAACGTTAATTGTTCGAATGGTTCATAAGTAACTGATGTTGTGTATTTGGTAATATCATCATATACTGTATCTATTTGATCTGGATAATTCTTAATTAAATAATCCATAAATAAATAACGAATATGTAAATCTGAATATCTTGATAATATATGAATCAATTCTCTATTATCACTATCAAAAGCATATTTGACAATGCAATCAAAATACTTTGTATCTTCATTAAGAGTTAAGAAGTAATCAAAATTTTCATACAATATTTTAAGACCTAAAGGAGAATTATTCAAAATATTATTTAACATTTCTGGAGTTACTTTTCTAATATCTAGCAACTCATATGCAACATCTGTAAATTCAGGTATGTCATAGATAATATTAAAGCAAAAAGATGGTAAATCCACTTTTAATTTAGGAAGAAAGCCATTTATTATATCTATTCTATTTGGTGCTTTTCTAACATTTTCTATTAAGTGTTCATAATCATATGGTGTACAACGAAAAACAAATTCAACTTTACCATCTTTTAAATATTCTAATGTATTAAGAGCCATATAATCCTCCTTTTTGACTTGTTATTATATCACAAAAAAGAAAAAATTTCTATTTTTTATAATTGTTTAACAAAAATGTTACTAAATAGAAACTTTACATAATTATTTTCTCCATTTCAAAGTTTAATTTCCATTCAAGATATTCATCATCCGATATTTCAAAATTTTCTCTTTTTTCTCTCATTTGTTGCCATTGATGAATTGCATTTAAAACAACCGCATTATATTCAGTATCTTCATGACTGTCACAATCAAATTTTATATCATAATATGGAAATTCTTCTTCTAACCACATATGAAAGCAAATAACATCTATTGGATTATTAAAATCATATTTCTTTATAGCATTAACACTTACTTCGTATAACTCTGCTATTTCTTTTAGCCTTCCTTTACTTGGTGCCCTATAGTTGGTTTCATAACTATTAAAAGTTTTATGTGGATCTTTGCCTCCAAAGCCAAAATATTCTGCCACATCATCTGCACTCATATGTCTATATTTTCTTACATACTCAAGTCTTGCTCCTTGAGATAGATTTTTTAAAGTTGGTTTAACATAATACATTTTCATCATTCCTTTCTTATTTGTGTATTTTCCCAACAAAAAATAGTCGTCCGAACTATATTGCGACTATTTTTTATTAAAATACAACATTTTTATTACTACACTAGCTAACACTTATTTATTCTTTTGTTTATCAATCTTTTCTTTTTATTGCAACGAAAAAAAGAGCTTTTCAGCTCTTTCATATTATTTTATTTTAGTACGCTTATGCGCTCTATTTTTCACTCGCTTTGATAGCAGCTTGTGTCCCATAATGCATAGGAAAACTTATTGGAACAACTTGTCATTCTATTTTTACTAAGATAACTTTGTTTATTTATTTTTTAAAAGATTATATAGTTTGTTACTCCTTCATTTTATCTCTAATACATAGTTCATCATTAATTTTTATAATTATAAGAACAAATAGTTTTAGGAATCTAATATAGTTACTATGGTGTACGTCTTCATTTCCAAATGGTTGTGTTCCATGACCATACATATTTCTTAAATCTAACGAATTAATAAATTCAGATTTATTTAAATAATAATTTAAATAATCCTGCTCAGGTTTTGAAAATAATGTACTTTCAAATTTCAATAATCCCTTTTGCACCAAAATATCTATTTCTTTTCTTTGTTTTTCATTTAATTTCCAGTAGCTAATTACATCATTCATATATAAATCATATAATATAGATATTTGAATTTTATTCTTAATTCTTATATATCCTTCTTCATCAATATAAACATAATTATCATCAATTAGTTTTTGTAATGACGACTGTTCATATTTAACTATATTTTCCTTTTTTATTTTTTCTTTTAAAAGCAATTCGTAGAAATTCTTATAACTTTTCTTCGTTTCTTCAAAGTAAGATAACATACATTGATCAGAAAAGAAATAATAAGCAATTAAATCATATTTTCTTCCGTTAGAATACACATATTTATTTTTTAATAAACTTCTTACGTCCTTAAAGAATAAATGTGTTGAAGATATTTGCAATAATTCTGGATCAATTTTTCCATCCTCTACCAAATAATTAAATTGTTTTAGGCAACTATCAATTTCAGGTAATATTGTTCTGCATTTTTCAAGATAATTTGAATCTTTTGATGGAAGACTAATATTATAATTTTCAATATTAAATTCTTTAACTAAATAATAGTTGAAAAACCATTCAAGAACATCTTCAATTCGAATATTCAATTTTTCCAATTGAACGCAATATCCATGCATTTGAATATCTGCGAGTTGATTCAATCTATTAAATACCGTGCCAATATGATAGTCTCTTTTAGAACGCATAAAAAGATTCCTTTCAAATACACCCATCAAATTAATCTTACTAACTAAATTCCACCTCATCTGTGTATCAACATATTCAAATAAGTATATAAAATTATTTAGTAAAGTACTATTATCGTTTTTATTTTCTTTTATCCAATTTATATCGTAGAAAAACTCCCAATTTTGGCCTTTAATATTGTATTCTACAGTTTCTATTAAGTTCTCTTTGAACTGAACTAATATTGACATTTCTATGCCTGGGTTATTTTCAAATAATTTTTTCTCTTGCTCTTCGGCTTTCTTTTTTGCTAATAATTTTGTTTTATCATAAACATTCAATTGATTAGTTGCTTGTAAATTTACTATTAACCTTAAATAATTTAAATTTGCAAATTCACTATTAATGTAATTTACAAGAATTATATTCTTATCTTCATTAGTTAAAATTTTAGGAAATGTTATAGAAGAATAATTACCCAAATGATCTATTTCAAACTCATCAAGCAATAATTCCGCACTATCTCTATATTTTAGTAATTTTTCTCGTATTATTTCATCATACGCAAACACTACATTCTTATTATGTAGAATTATATGTAAATAAGAATCTTTTTTATCTAGCAGTTCAGAAATTTTTTCTTCACTGATTCTTTCATAAATTTTGTACTTATCAATAATTTCAAAAAAATCCTCTACATAATTTAATTCTACGTTATTTAAATGCTCTTCTATATTATTCTCGTCAATACTAGAACAAAATTTACCAATTATTTTATTTATTTGTTTTGATGATTTAATGCAATTATTTCTAATATCTTCATTTTGATATTTTAAATATTCTGGATTAAATATCTTTAGAATATTATAAAATTCTAATATTTCATTTATTGTATAGTCTTTGTCAGTAATTGATTTTGTAACTTCAATAGCTTTGTTAAAATTATATGCTGTTGTCATATCACTATTAGAATAAAATTTGACTCTGTCCACCATATCACCACTTTTCAAATACTTATTATACTACATATTTAACCTTTTTTATATACTATATTTAATAAAATTATTTAATAACCGAAATCTTATTCTTTGTATTCTATTAAAAAACAATCTGCCTTACTTTTACCTCTAATTTCTAATTTTATTGTGTCATTCATAAAATTTAATTTCCACTCAAAGTAATCTTTATGAACTATTATTTTTTCTACAAATTCTTCTATTATTTTTTCATCAACACCATTATAATCAATATCTAATAATTTACGAATACTCATTTTTACTTTTTCTATTCTTACATCTAATGGTTCTATTGATTCATATTTTTTCTCTAATTCATTTATTTCTATTTTATACTTTTCTATTCTACTTGATAATTTTTTTTGAAAAATATCATACATAGTTAAATCAATAGTTTGATCTAAATACGAATCAATTAATTTATCTAATTTTGCTGTTTCATTTTCTAGTAATTGTTTTAATTCACTAATTCTTTGTTTTATTTTTTTCTCAGGATATTCTCCCATATCTATTCCTCTTATTAACCTATCATATAGCTCTTTTCTATTATTTATATCCTGTGTAAGACTCCTAAATATCGCTTCAGCCATGTATTGTAATTTCCATTCTTGAACTTCTTTAACTTCACAACTTTCTTTAAATCTATTTTTCGGATGCATTTTCTTTTTATAGCAAACATAACAATATGTTGTATTATTTTTATTCTTATGATATATCTTTCTATTAAAGTTAGAACTACATTCACATACTAATTTCTTACTCCATATATTTTTAGCAACTCCATTTACTTGTTTTCTCCCTACTTTTATTGGCTTAGAATGGCTATCCATTATTTGCTGAACCTTTTTAAAATCTTCTTTTGATACTAGAGGTTCATGTTTACCTTCCACTATTACTTGTTCTACTTCACCGTAGTTCATTTTTGGTTTTTGTTCTAAATAATCTGG
>CAKPDJ010000058.1 GCA_934148875.1 uncultured Bacilli bacterium | reverse complement strand
AACCATCTTTTTTAGTTCGTGTTTCTAATGTGGCATTAACTTTAATGCTATTATTCATTTTTTACACACTCCTTTCTAGCGAGCATTTAATCTTATCTAGTAATTTAATTAATTTGTTTAATACTCTCTTTTTTATTGTGGAATTATATTTAAAGTAGTTTTTGTAATCAACAAAAGATTTACAATTAACTAACTTACCACCATTTAAATAAAACATACAAACTACTTTATGATTGTATTGATTAATATAACCAACTTCATAATAATCATATAAATAAGCATTTTTTAAGTATTTAGCATAATAAATATTTTTATTGGGATTATAAAATATTGCAATCATAGGAGTATATTAGGCTGTTAGTTTTTAAAACTCATTTAACTATTGAAATAATAATTATAGGATATTGGTTTACAAGTTTTAAGGTTGCAAAAGATTTAATATTAATAGCACCTAATAATTATTTAGCTAGTTCTAAACTAGTAGACTCTACTAAATACTTTGTATCACTTATTAAGCAAGAACGACTATATCTAAATACAGTACAATCAATACCTTTACTCTGTAAGTAGTCAGCTTCTTCAATGGTAGGCATAAAAGATATACCTTTCATATCTCTACCCTTTTTTATATTTTTAATAATTTCATTTAAATATTTTTTTCTCATAATCTATACTCCTTTTAAAATAATTAATGTTTCACGTGAAACATACATCTTTTTGAATGTATCTGATATTATATTACACCTATTTAGATGTAATGTCAATACATTCTTTTGAATGTATATGAAAATATAATTAGAGGTGGTAAAATGGATCTAAAAAGATTAAAAGATTTAAGAGAAGATAATGACTTAATGCAAAAAGAAGTTGCAGACAAAATTGGAACAACACAACAACAATATTCAAAATATGAATTAGGAATAAGGCTGATACCAATAGATAAATTAATAATTTTAGCAGATTTTTATAAAGTAAATCTAGACTATATGGTTGGAAGAACGTTTATTAAAGAACAATTACCTAAGAAAGGCGAAAACTTATGAACGAAGTAAGTACTGAATTATCAAAAGGCCTACTACAGGACCCACTAATTCTATTCTTATTTATAGTTGGTATAATTGGAATATGTTGGCCAGCCATAAAAGCGATATTTATAATTATTGTAAAAATTATTCGCCATATTATAAGAAAGATAATAAAAAAATAAATGCTTTAAAACATTTATTTTTATTTTAAGATATTATGTATATTATGTTAACTTCTATGTTTCAATATCTTTTTGGGCTTTATATCGTTTACTCCTAATGTATGTATTAAATAAAATCGTATGATTTTTCGCAACATTAAGCATATTAACTAAATCATTTACTCTAAATTGGTATAATAAGTCAGCATATTCATTTATATTGTTATCATCAATAAATGCTAATATTTCTGTCGTTAGCTTATCTACTTCAGTTGCTGTTAATGAATTAACACTAGACGCATCAAAGCCATTCAGCAATATTCTATCTCTATCATCATATTGATATTTATCAGGATTATCTAAGTGTAAATGATACCTATACATACCTCTTAGACTTTCTAGTTTAATTGGAATAGTCATATTAAGACTAGAGCATAACTCTTTAACATGATTGTATGTAGTTGGTCCATCATAATTGAATATAATATGGTAATGAGGCTTCTTACTCTCCCCTGTCGGATCTAAATCTTTATCATGTAATGGTGAGATTGCAATTTGAAGACCTGTTTCTGTTAACTTGTCTAACCAATCAGTAGGTAAACTCTCAGGATACCCTACACTAGCCCATACCCTACCTTTTTTCATTGTACAACCCCACAAAAAACATAAAAATAACAGCAAGAGCAAAACAACCTAAACAAAAACCACCTAAACAATTATATAATATTTGCATAATTTCCTCCTTAATTTGTCACAATTCACAATGCACCCATAGGGGGGTGTCGTAGTACCCCCCTACCTATGGGTACATTTATAGCATATTTATTGGCTCAAATGTATCATACATTTCAGCAATATTTTTATTTCTTTTATAAATTACATACTTCAATGGTGGACAATTATATTCACCCTCATCTTTATCAAATACCATATTTTCAGCATCACCTACACAAGATGTATAAATGCCAAACCAATTTAATAATTTTGTCGGTTTAGTAGATATCATAAATTTAGCAGGTCTTCTTATCCACATTGGTAGTTCTCTCCACTCTTGAGTAATTAAAATCAATATTCTTCTCATTTTTCTACATTGATTCATAAATGCGTAAAACTGTTTATCTGTTCTACTATTTTTATCCCACTTTCTTGATACCTCATCAACGATAAATATACAATGCTCATCTGTATTGTAATAAACATCTTCTATTTTATCGAAATAAACAATATTAGCATTAGGTATATTTAACGAGTGAATATTAGTATAAATCTTTGCTAAAGAAGTATCAAAATTAACTTGTTGAAGTGCTAAATAAATAGCATAATATGTTTTACCTGAACCTTGACGACCGGTGACAAAATAAACACCAAATCTATCATCAATTTTTTTTAATCCTTTTTTAAAAAATGTGTTTAATCTAATGTCATATAGTTTTAATTTAGTAAATCCAAACCAAATAATTAAAGCTATACTAAAAATAATAATTATAGTCATATAACCCTCCTACCAAAATTTAATCTTTGTAAGCAAATTCCATATCTTAACTATAGACCTAGAATTGGCCCAAATAGTATGCTTACATATTTCAATTACTAAAATAAATTGTAAAGTAGCAATTAAAGTTGGTGGAATTAAACCAATAGCCCAACTAAAACCATTAAATAAACTTGAAATACCAGTACTAACTTGATTAATTTTATCGGTTAAATCTGGCATAGCATTAATAACAATTGTGTTGATAGGCAATAAAATAATCTGTACTAAAGTACCAATAATATTTAATAGAAAATTAATAACAGTAGCTAACATTAAATACTCCCCCAATCACTGATAAAATTTGCCTTTAAAGTTGTTAAATCATCATAGTATTTATATAATGCAATTAGATATCTATATAAAATAAATATACTCATAATTGTACCTGTCCAATTCCATAAATTAGGTAAACCATCTATTTGATTAAAAATAGTATTTATACATGGTATTTGAATTGTTTTATTTAAATAAGGTATTGGAACATCTAAAGGAGTACAAGTCTTTGATAAATTAGTATTAACATTTTGAAAGAATGTTAAAGGTAAATTAATAATACTATCTAATGGACCGGGTGGAAGATAACCTGCTATCTTATTAGCACCTGAAACATCAGCACTATCTTTATTAGTTAACCAATCAAACAAACTAGATAATTTACCTAATATACCTTTACTTGTTTTAGTCTGCTCATCTAGTTTATTTGAACATATCTGTTGACCGAATGACTCATATTCAGTACCAGAAGAACCCACTTGAATTTGAGGTTTAACAACAAAATTTGTTAATGTTGTTCCATTTTCTACCCTTATAATTATTTTATTAGTAAATATTCCCTGACCTGAAACGTATGAAAAAGTACGAGTATTATTTACCAACTCTGCAAAAGTATCATATATACCATTTGACTCAATTCTTAATTTTAGATTTTTATTAGAGATAACATTAAATAAAGAAACAGTATAGTTTTGTCCAGATACCCAATTTATGTAAGAATTTGTAGAAATATTTAAAAATGTAAGTGCGGTTGAAGTTCCATTTAAAGTAATAATACCATTTTTTACAATAGCAGTTATTCCATTACTTGAATATGTACCATCTTTTAAATCTAATAAATTAACACTATCTCTACAACTATTAAACTGGTCTTTAATTACATTTTGAGTATCTTTATTAGAGTCTAATATTTTATCTGTATTCTCTTTATTTTTATTAATTATATTATCAGTATTTTTATCATTACCAGCTATAATCTTTTCTGTATCTTTAGCAGTTTCATTTACGATATCTAAAGTAGTAATACCATAATTAATGACACCTGTGATATAATCTTCATCACCAGCACCACCAACATTGACATGAAACCAATCACTAGACTGACCACACACAAATGCAATTTTTAAATATGTAGAATACTCATTTCCATCTGTTTGAGTAGAAATAATACTACATTCAGTATTATTATTAACTGATACAGTATTTGCTTTAGCAGATATAAAGTCATCACCACGGAAATTAATTGTTAAGGTATATTTATCAAGTGGTGAGATTGTTAATGGACTATAGAAATTAAGACTAGCTAGTTGACCATCGTATTTTACATTTCTATATCTGTCCCAACATTTAGCAAGAACACACTCTTTATAACCTAATGCAGTCATTTGTTGGTCTTGATACATTTCAATTGATACAGCATTAACTTTAGATGTAAACAATAAAATTGGAATAATTGAAAACAATAAGTATTTTAATTTTTTCACCTTAAAACCCTCCTACATAAATGACTAAATACTCTATAAGGCAAATATAAGCCAACATTAGCAATAATAATAAACATAATAAGAATACTTGGAAAATCATTTCTATAATAAAAATCATTAGTTAAAAAAGAATTATCTAAGCAAACAGGTAATGTAGTATAATTGCTAAATGATTGTATACCATCTTGATATAGATAATTAGAATTATAATAATAATCTCTATATTCAATATTTGAATTATAATTAGGTACTTGCTTATATGCTCTAATAGTAGAATCATTTCGAACAACAAAGCACTTATAATTATCTAAATCAGGGACATAAATCTTAAACATAATTATTTCCCCTTTCCAAACAATAAACTACCAAGTAAATCAAATAAAAGCACACAACCTAACAAAACAGGCAAACAATTAACTAATTGAACTAACATAGTTTCACAAACTTCGAACATAACACCCACTCCTTTTAATTAAATAAACAACACTATAACCAACACATAAACCCCCGACAACATAACCTAATCCAAAGTATGCAACTGATTTCATTCTATCTTTCCTCCTTAGTAGATACAACTTGAACAAGTTTATATCTAAATCGACCATGTCTACATAGCCTTTCAAATGCGTTAATAGCAACATTTAAATCGAGATAATCATTATAGTACAACCAAACCCCTTTATTGTTCATAACTTCAATAACATAGTATTTAAAACTCATATTTTTCTTTCCTCCGATTTTCTTTTTTTACACTCGCCGTTAGGGGCATACTTCAGTTAAAAAAATGATTGATACATCTTTTTAACTGAAAATTACACCATTATCTTTTTCCCTAATCTTGTCAATTACAAATCCGGCATAATGCAGTAGCTTATTCCGTTTTTCCATTGACAAGACGAGAATTAATTAAAAAATAAAGAGAGTTGCTACCACCTAACAACCCTCCTCCTTATAACCATAACACTATAAGAACCCTATTCTAGACAATACTAGAATTTAACTTTAGCCTTACCAGCACCTTTAACAAGTTTACGTAAGAAGTAAACACCTAAGGCAACAGGAACAATCATAACGATAAATGGTACTAAGTCAGCAACTACCCCAAACATTGTTGAAGCAGATAGACCAGTAGTACTATTCGTTAAAGCAGAAACAACAGTATTCATTCCATTAGTAGCAGTTTCACCAGCAACATCAGCAATTAACATTGGCACTACTACCTCCTCCTTTCCCCTTTAAATTCTTTATCTAAAAAATAGATATACTATTTACCAAAAGGCAACTTATTGTTAGTCATCTTTAAAAGTTCTAATTCAGCTTCTTTCAAAAAGACTAATTTTTCAATATTATCAGAAAGTTTGATAACAATGGCTTGATAAGTACCTGAACCATCTTTTTTAGTTCGTGTTTCTAATGTGGCATTAACTTTAATGCTATTATTCATTTTTTACACACTCCTTTCTTAGATTTTACGTAATAAGTCAATTAATCGATTTATTATTCGTTGTTTAAAAGTTAGTCTTTTTGTATTATAATAATCATTTATGGAATTACAAGAAACTAACTTTTTGTTTTCTATATAAAACAATGCAACAAGTTTATGACCGTATTGATTTATATAGCCAACCTCATAATGACTACAAAAATAAGCACCCTTAACATACTTAGCATAATATCTATCGCTTGTAAGAACATACCATATTGCAATCATTATGAAATCACCTCATAGGAAATCTTTAATTGTCTTGTATAGCAACATATTGTTGCTAAATTAATAGTACCATAATGTTGCTATAAAGTCAACAATATTTAACAACATTTTAGTACTATTCTGTGTCTATCTAAAATGATACTAAAATAGTATAATTATTTTGAAAGGAAGATATTATGATATCAAGCAATATAAGAGTTCCTGAAGAATTATGGGAAAAATTAAAAGAATTAGCAGACAAAGAAAAAAGAAGTATTAATTCTGAATTAATATACATAATTGAACAATATATAGAAAGCAAAAAAGACTAATAATAGTCTTTTTTAGTTTATAAAATGTATATTATGTTAACTTCTATAAAAAGAACTAACAAATAAATTAATTATTTACTTGCTAGTATATCATTCTATTTATTTAATAAACTATATATTAAGTTATTGAATTCATTAGTTATTTCTTCTAATCTTGATTCAGTTTTGGCTTCATATCTGGTTGTTATATTTGGGCCAGTATTTGAGGCTCTAACTAAAGCAAATCCATCGTCGTATTTTACTTTGACACCATCTAAGGTAATGAATTTATACCCTTTATTGATACAGTATTCTTTTACTTTATTAACAATATCGAATTTAATACTATCATCGACAGCTATTTTATTTTCTCTTGTGGAATAATACTTATTGATTCCTTCTAACATAGAACTTAATTCAACATTTAAATTAGATATAGCTTCGATTAAACGAATTCCGGCATATATTCCATCATCATAACCGGGGAATTTGTCTCTGAAGTAAACGTGTCCGGATAATTCACCACCTAAGATGTAATCTCCTTCAGCACTTATTCTTCTAGTATATGAATTGCCGGTTCTAGTTTCGATCGGTTTGACACCTAATTTAATTAATTCATCTTCTAGAACTTTACTACATTTTACATCAAAGAATGCTTCCTTCTTCTCTACTCTATTTACTAGATATTTCCACATAATAATTAAATATTTGTCAATATCAATCATATTACCTTTTTCATCGACTACCCCTACTCTATCACCATCGCCATCAAAGGCAATACCAAGACTTGCTTTATTTTGAACGACAGTTTTTTCTAAATCACGTAGGTTCTCCTCAACAGATGGATCAGGATGATGATTTGGAAAACTTCCATCAGATATATCATATAGTGGTATATATTCAACATTTAATCTATCGAATATTTTTTTTGCAATAATAGATGTTGTGCCATTGCCACAGTCATAAACTATTTTTAGTTTCTTAGGTAAATTTATATTATTAGTTAATAGGTCTATGTATGCATCTTCAATGTCAACATTAGATATTGTACCATTGCCATTTATAAAATCTTTATTAGTAATAATATCATATATTTCCATAACACTAGCGCCACAGGCATTGCTGATACCGTCAAATGAGAATTTAAAACCATTATATTCTTTTGGATTGTGGGAAGCAGTTATCATTACACTACAATTTACATCAAAATAATTACTAGCATAGTAGCACATTGGTGTACTGGCAAGACCAAGTCGATAGACATTAATTCCTGATTCAACTAGTCCTTTGATTAAGTTTTCTTCTAGTTCGACAGATGATAATCTATTGTCATAAGCAACAACGGTTTTAACAATATTTAACTTGTGCATTTTACTACCTAGCCCACGACCGATTAGGTAGGCAATATCACCATTTAAATCAGTACCACATATTCCTCTTATATCGTATTCTCTAAACATATTTTTATTTAATTCCATTTATATCCCTCTTTCTTTAAACTATCCTCTTGGATGGTATAATTTATAATTTTCTCTTAATATATCATTTGATACATTAGTATATATTTGTGT
>CAKPDJ010000057.1 GCA_934148875.1 uncultured Bacilli bacterium | reverse complement strand
GGTAAAATTGATACTGAAACGGTTAGTAATGCTTTTGTTGGTTATGCTCCTAGCAACAATCCTGTTATGTCTATAACGGTTACTTCTCCGGACGTTGCTCATTTTACCAATGGCAATACATATTTATCTTATATGAACCGCTTAATAGCTAGAAAAGTATCTAATAAATATTTTGAAATGTTTCCAATTGATTAAAAAAAGTAAAATTATGTAAAAAGTTTTTGCATTTTTAATAATACTAATGTATAATACATATAGGAAACAAGGAGGGATTATTGTGGCAAAGGTAGGAAATAGACAAAATAAGACTTTAGTTTGTACTGTTTGTGGTAAAGAAGGATATAGAAAAAGTAAAAATGTAAAAAATACAACAGACCGTTTAGAACTTAGCAAATATTGCTCTAACTGTAGAAAACATACTACACATAAGGAAAAGAAGTAGAACTATTTAGATATCTTAGGCAACTATTAATTATTCTAAATTATAGATGTGTAAGTTAATAAAGTAACAGTCTTTTTCAAGAAAGGTAAAAGGAATATGTAAAAGTCCTGCTGTTATTAATCAAAAAAGAAATTATTTAAATATGAAAAAATAGATAGGAGAATTATAATTCTCCTATTGGTTTATTAAAGGAGGTCTAAAAATGATCAATACAAATGATTTAAAAGTTGGAATGACTATTCAAATGGATGGTAATATCTTTACTGTTTTAGAAACCGGTCATGTAAAACCAGGAAAAGGAGCTGCTTTCGTTACAGCTAAGTTAAAAAATTTAAGAACAGGTTCTATTATTGAAGAAAGATTTAATGCAGGTACTAAAGTAGAATCAGCTCGTATTGAAAAGAGAGATATGCAATACCTATATGAAATGGGTGGTACTTATTACTTTATGAATATGGAAACTTATGATCAAATAGAACTAAGTAAGGATACTTTAGGTGATGATGCTAAGTACTTGAAAGAAAATTTAATGGTTAATATTACTTTCTATGAAGGTGAAGTACTTGGACTTTCACTTCCAGATAAAATTGAGTATGTAATTACTCATTCAGAACCAGCTGTAAAAGGTAATACATCAAGTGGAGCTATGAAAGATGCAACACTTGAAAACGGTATGACTATTAAAGTTCCATTATTCATTGAAGAAGGAGAGACTATTTTAGTTACTACTAAAGATGGAAAATATGCATCTCGTGCTTAATAATTTAAGTAATACTGTTATTGATAGAATGTTCTTTAATTAGAATATTCTTTTTTTTATATCATATCATGTACTAAAAGGAGAAATGGATATGATAAATAAACAGAGTTTATGGTTTTTAACATTATTTAGTTTGATATTAGTACTAAGTGTATATTATATTACTATGCCTAATGAACTACTTCTTACTAATAAAAGTAATTATTTAGAAAGCGAAAAAACAAGTGGTGAGCAGAATGATACTAAGGTTACGATTAATGAAAGTGAGTTATTAGTTGCTATGCGTGTAAACTTAGAAGAAGAACGCAGTCAAACTATAGCTGACTTAAGAACTACTTTAACTAATGAAGAGGCAACTAGTGAAGAAAAAAATAATGCCTATGAACAAATTAAATATATTACTGATTTAAAGGGTCAGGAAGAGGCAATAGAGGAGAAGTTAAAAAAAGAATTTAGCCTAGAATGTTTTGTTAAAATTGATAATAATGAGGTTAAAGTGGTAGCTGTTAAAGATAAACATGATACAACTTTGGCTAATAATATTATGAAAAGTGTTCAGGCTGAATTCAAAAATAAAGTGTATGTAACGGTAAAATTCGAAAAATAGGTAAAATAACTATTCTATTTTTTCACTTTCACATACAATACTATGAGTAATTATGTGTAGAAAAAATAGAGGAGTGAGATAGTGAATACAAAAATTCTAACTAAGAGAGAAAAAGAAGTTTTCTCTTTACTTATTTTGAATAAAACGACTAGAGATATAGCTGAAGAGTTAGGAATTAGTGAAAAAACAGTTAGAAACCATATTTCTAATGTAATACAGAAATTAGATGTTAATGGTAGAGCTGTAGCTGTTGTTGAACTGTTAAAATTAAAAGAAATAGAATTATAGGAATAAACAAAAGTTTATTCTTTTTTTCTTCTAAATATTAAAATTAGACATAGATTTAAGTAGGTAGGGTGATAACATGTTAAAAAGAAAAGCTCTTAGAAAGATTATTATTACTACGTTTTCCTTTTTAA
The DNA here is from genome assembly GCA_934148875.1 of uncultured Bacilli bacterium. Classification (GTDB taxonomy): domain Bacteria; phylum Bacillota_I; class Bacilli_A; order RF39; family UBA660; genus Alloscybalousia. Next base: position 5,987 of record CAKPDJ010000057.1, on the reverse strand, counting down.
TAGTATTTGTGATTTGTATAATTCCAGAAAAAATAAACAGTAATAAAGATTATTTGAATCCTAATATTAATGTTGAATATGTTTCTAATCTTGGTACTAATGAAATATATTTATTAGGTCCAAATAATTATTTAGTTAAAACTAATATTTTGCTGGAAGAAGATAATTTGAATAGTAAGATAAGGGGAATTATTAATTATTTAACTGTTCAAAAAAATGATAAAATTCCAACCGGGTTATCTGGAATTATTCCAACTAATACCAAATTAAATAATGTTGAATTAAAAGATAAAGTTGCAACGCTTGATTTTTCGGAGGAATTATTAAATACTACTTTAGAATTGGAAGAGAGAGTAATAGAAGCAATTACCTATAGTGTAATTAATTTAAATGAGGTAGCTGGTGTTACTATTAAAATAAATGGTAATATTTTAAGTGAACTTCCAAAAACTAAGAAAAAAATACCAGAAGTCATAACTAGAGACTTTGGTATTAATAAAGTGTTTGATATTGATAATCTAAATGGTATTCAAAAAGTTACTTTATATTATCTTGATAAAATTAGTAATAATAATTATTATGTTCCAGTTACTAAATATTTAAATGATGATAGAGAAAAAATAAATATTATAATTGATAATCTATCAAGTAATTATATTTATGAATCTAGTTTAGTATCTTTACTTAATCAAGATACGCAATTAATTAACTATGAACTTCAGGATGAAATAATGACACTTAATTTTAATCAAAGTATTTTTACTAATAATAAATTACTTGAAGAAGTAACTTATACTGTAGCTGAATCGGTATGTGATACCTATAAAGTAAAAAGTGTTATTTTTCAAGTAAATGGTGAAGCTTTGTATACTACTAATCAATGCTATAATGAAAATAAATAAAAAATTCAGAGGACAAATTAAAAAAAGTAAAATAGAAATCGTTGATTTTTCCATACTATTTATAAGAAAAAGATTTACTATTCCTGTTTCTAATACTAATTATTATTTTATTAATAGTTTCTTTAATGATTCTATACATAAAAATAGTACTCAATCTGCATTAGATTAAGTACTATACTAATTATTTAGGGTAAGTACTCAACAGTCAAAGGTTAAGTATTTCCCTTTTATATTGTATAAAGTTTCCCTCATCTGTGTACATATTATCGCAAATGTAAATTATATTCGAATACTTTAAAGTGATATTTTTTGTTAAAAGTATTGACAACTTTATCATAATAGTTATATAATTTAACTGTTCATTTGAGCAAGACGCTCTGTTAGCTCAGCTGGATAGAGCAATGCCCTTCTAAGGCATCGGTCTGGGGTTCGAATCCCTAACAGGGCACCATGTTGATACTAAACTCGGACTATAAAAAGTTCGAGTTTTTAAGTGCCTAATTTTATGATATAATATTTATATAAATTAATTCAATTTTATAAACACACTTGCATAATGACATAATTATTATACAAGTGCAAAGTGTTTTTATATTTTGAAATTTATATTAATTTAAGTAATGGTAAATATTCTTAAGCTATGACAAAATAAAAATATGAGATGGAGGAGCTCAAAGTGAGAAAAATAAAAATCAATGGCATTTACAAACACTTTAAAGGAAATTATTATTTAGTTATAGATGTTGCAAATCATTCTGAAACAAAGGAAAAATATGTAGTTTACAGAAGACTATATAGTGATGGAAGTTTATGGATTAGACCAATGGAGATGTTCTTAAGTGAAGTTGATCATGAAAAATATCCTAATGTAAAACAGAAATACAGATTTGAATTGCAAGAAATAAAAAGTGTAAATGATTAAAAGATATTATTTATCTAGTTAGTTAATTAATTTTATTACTAATTTTAAATGTTGTCTAAAAGTTGTTCTACTTTTCCTTTAAGGCATCATTATGAAAATAAACTCAAGTTTTTACTTGGGTTTTATTTTTGCGTAAAAAAAGAGCTTATTTAAGCTCCTTTAACACAACTTTCTAAAATAGTAAGAATTTTATCTTTAGTATCATTATCAGCTTTTTGCCATACTAATTCAAAAAACACTCCCATACCAGGTAATGTAATTTCATCATTATTTTTGATACTTTCCTCAATTGCATCTCTTAATACATTAATGTCATCACCTTTAAAGTTATTAATAATATGACTTCTAATATCTAAATTCATTATAATTCTCCTTTCAATAATATTTTGCTAAGAATTATAACTTTTATACTAAGTTATAGTTTTTTTTCTTGTTTCATGATAAAATTGAATAGACTGAGTGGTGATTACATGTTTGTTAATATCGATGGTAATAGTATAGAAGTAATAATTACTAAAAAAAGAGGTAATAAAAATACTTATTTACGTATAAAAGATGATTTAAAACTTTATGTAACTACTTCTTTTTTAATGAGTGATAAAAAAGTAAAATCAATTATTGATGAAAATATGGCTTCTATAGTTAAAATGTATCAGAAACAACTTTATAAACAGGAACTTAAAAATTCTTTTTATTATTTGGGTAAGAAGTATGATTTGGTTCGTATTAATACTAATGATGTATCGATAGGTGAAGAAAAAATATTTGTACCAACTGATTTTGATGTTGATAGATGGTTAAAAAAAGAAGCTTCAATTCTTTTTAAAGAAAGACTTGATTATTGGTATAATAACTTTGATCGTAGTATTCCATATCCTAATTTAACTATTCGTAAGATGACTAGCCGTTGGGGTGTATGTAATTCTAAATTAAAACGTGTAACTCTTAACTTAGAACTAATAAAAAAAGAACCATATTGTTTAGATTACGTTATCGTTCATGAATTATCTCATTTTATTGAAATGAATCATTCAAATAGATTTTGGAAAGTAGTAGAGGCAAATTATCCTAATTATAAGGAAGTTAGAAGAATTATGAAAAATTATTAGAGGTGACTTATGTTAATTACTAGTTTAGATAATGATAAAATAAAAGAGTGTGTTAAATTAAAAGAAAAAAAGTATCGTGATAACTGTAATAAGTTTTTAGTAGAAGGAGACCATTTAGTAATAGAGGCTTACCGTAGTGGTTTATTAGATGAAGTTCTACTAGAAGAAGATAGTATTTCTGTACTTGATATTCCAATTACTTATGTTACTAAAGAAATAATAGAAAAATTATCTACGTTAGAGTGTCCAAGCCATATTATAGGAATATGTCATAAGAAAGAAGAAAATTCTAACTATGGTAATAAGATATTACTATTAGATAGAGTTCAAGACCCAGGTAATTTAGGAACCATTCTTCGTAGTAGTAAAGCTTTTGGTGTTGATACTGTTGTTTTGGGAGATGAAACAGTTGATTTATATAATCCTAAGGTAATTAGATCTACTCAAGGTAATCAGTTTCATTTGAATGTAGTATCAGCTAATTTAAAAGAAGTTATAGCTAAACTAAAAGAACTTGAAATACCTATTTATGGTACTAGAGTAGAATATGGCGAGGATATTAGAAAATTAAGCAGTCGTGATAAAGAAAAATATGCTCTTATTATGGGAAATGAAGGTAGAGGAGTAAATCCTGAGATATTAGAACTTTGTGATAAATTTATTTATATTGAACTTGATAATGAAGTAGAAAGCTTAAATGTAGCTATAGCTACTTCTATCTTACTTTATGAATTAAGTAGGAGGGACTAATGGAAGAATATATTTATATAGGAAAAATAGTTAATACTCATGGTATTAAGGGTGAAATTAGAATATTATCTGACTTTGAAAAAAAAGATCGGGTTTTTGTTGCTGGAATGCCTATTTATATTGGTAGAAAGAAAGAAAAAGAAATAATTAATAGTTATCGTCATCATAAGAATTTTGAAATGATAACAATGAAAGGGTATAATGATATTAATCAGATTTTAAAGTATAAAGGTTTATATGTATATATTAAAAAGGAAGATTTAAAACTTGGAAAAGATGAATACTTAGAAACAGATTTAATTGGCCTTTCTGTTATGGTTGATGGTATTAAAAAGGGAATAGTAGAAGATATTGGTGATGCTGGACATAATAAATTATTAATTATAAAATCTAATGAAAAAACGGTCTATATTCCATATCAAAAAGAATTTATTTCTAATGTTGATTTTAATAGTGGTACTATTACTATCACACCAATTAAGGGGATGTTTGAATGAGAATAGATATTTTGACTTTATTTCCAGAAATGTTTCAAAACTTTACTACTGAATCAATAATAAGGAGAGCTATTGATAAAAAAATAGTAGAAGTTAATATTATCGATTTTAGAAAATACTCTAATGATTCTCATCAAAAAGTGGATGATACTCCTTATGGCGGTGGTAATGGTATGGTTTTAATGTGCCAACCTATATATGATTGTATTGAAAGCATTAGAACTAAGGATAGTAAAGTAATAATGCTAACACCTGATGGCTATGTTTATAAAGAAAGTATTGCTTATGATCTATCTAAGGAAAAACATTTGATACTATTATGTGGTCATTATGAAGGATTTGATGAAAGAATTCGAAAAATTGTAGATATGGAAATATCTATTGGTGATTATGTTTTAACTGGTGGAGAATTACCAGCTATGGTTGTAGCTGATTCAATTATAAGACTTGTTGATGGAGTGATTGAAAAAGAAAGCCATTTAGTAGATAGTTTTAATGATTCATTATTAGATTATGAAACCTATACTAAACCAGCTGACTTTAGGGGAATGAAAGTACCTGATGTATTATTATCGGGTGATCATAAAAAAATAGATGAATTTAGAGAAAATTCGCGTTATAATAGAACTAGAGAACGCAGACCAGATTTATTAGAAAAGTAGGTGAATTCAATGCTTGATAAGAAATATCTAATTGTTAAGAATAAGAATGATAAGGCTATTACATATTTTGAATATGATAAGATGGAAGGATATGATTTATCACCTAAAAAGGGTGTAAAGATAGAAGATGCTATTAATGTCAATAAAGTAGTTATTATTAATCCATCTTTAGCGGAAAAAGTGGCTAAAAAGAAATTTGATTTAAAATTCCGTAAACTAATTCAACTTTTAAATATAATTTTTGAAAGTGATGACGATACTGGAACTGCTTATCGTGAGGGTTTAAATGAAGTTAGTAAATTGAGATTAGAACTATTAAATAAGTATCGTAAACACTTAGAAAAAGAAGAAGCTGATTTAATGGATAAAAAATTAGATATTTTAGAACAAGAATTGAAACTGAGACTTTATTATTTAGAACAGAATTATCAAGAAAACTATGAAAATGAAAACGAAATAGGTAGAAGAAGTAGATAACCTTAGATTCAGGGGGAAATATGGATAAAGTAATTATTATAAATTATAGTGTAAGTAACTATAAAACAGAAGAATTATGTAGAAAAATGTTATGCCGCAGGCCCGTTAGGGATAATATATTGGATGTAAATTTATATTCTTATATTCAATCTTGTGTTGAAGCTGGTATCCCTTTTTCGGTATGCAATCTTAACGAAGAAGAATTTAAACTTTTAGAGAATGAAATAAAACGATATGGAAGTTTAGATAGATTAACGTCTGCTCGTAGTTGTAGGAACTCTTATGTTCCCTGTAGATTTATGATTACTAGAGGCAGTGATGATTCTGAAATATTGTTTGCTGATTATGATAATCCTAAAAAAAGAGGTGAATATTCGTTTGATTATAAAACAGAAACTTTGAACTACTTTGAAAATAGGATTCAATTTACAGGGTATTATATTCCAATTATAATTCAAAATGGGTACACAAATGGCTTTAAAATTTATACGACAGAAACTTATGAAGATGTAATAAAACATTATCAAGAAATAACAGATAAAAAGCAAAGTTCTGATGTTAGACAAAAAACGATAGAAAAGCAACAATAATCCTAAATTTCAAGTAGAAACTGGAATTTTGGATAAAAAAGTGTAAATTAATGCTAAAATTAAGTTGTCAATTGAGTT
>CAKPDJ010000056.1 GCA_934148875.1 uncultured Bacilli bacterium | reverse complement strand
ATGTACAATCGTTTTAAAGAACTAGGAGTACCAGTAGCTATTACTAGAGATAGTGATGTGACTTTAACTAGACAAGAGCGATTAAATACAATGACCAATACCTTTGGAACTAGTCCTAATGTAATAATATTATCTAATCACATAAACTCGGGAGGTGGCGAAGGTGCAGAAGTAGTTTACCCTCTACGTAGTACTGATGTACTTGCTAGAAGTATTCTAGAAGCCATTGGTGAAGAAGGCCAGATAATGCGTAAGTATTATCAAAGAAGATTACCAGAGAATCCATCAAAAGACTATTATTACATTATGAGGGAAACACCTAATACCACATCATTATTATTGGAATATGGTTTCATAGACAATCCAAAAGATGCTGTAAAACTACAGAACTATTTATTAGATTACGTTGAAGCCGTAGTAAAAGCAGTTTCTAATTATATAGGAGTTAAATATGTAGCTCCATCAGGATCATTGGAAAATACATATACAGTTAAAGCAGGAGATACTTTATATAGTATAGCTAGAAGATTCAATCTAAGTGTTGATGAACTAAAAGCATTAAACAATCTAACATCAAATAACTTATCAATCGGTCAAGTATTAATAATTAAAGAAGAAGTTGATATCCCATCACAACCAGGTAATGGTATAACTTATATTGTAAAAAGTGGAGACACATTATATAAAATAGCTAACCAATATAATGTAACAGTAGCTGAAATAATAGATTTAAATAACTTATCAACAACTGTTTTAACCATAGGTCAAGAATTGTTAATACCAGATAAAAGTATAGATAAAACTGAAACCTATACTGTTAAAAAAGGAGATAGCTTGTACAAGATAGCTAATCAATTTGGTATAACTGTTGATGATATCATTAGTTCTAACAATTTAACAAGTACTACACTGCAAATAGGTCAAGTATTAACAATTCCAACATCATCAACAATAAAACCTGGAACTAATTATATAAACTATACAGTTAAAAGCGGCGATAGTTTATGGAAAATAGCTAATACTTATAATACAACTGTAGATCAAATAAAGAGATTAAATAATTTAACTTCTAATAACCTATCAATCGGTCAACAATTAAAAATACCAAGATAAAATAAAAGCTTCTAAAGACTAATCTTTAAAAGCTTTTTTAATGCAATTCACTACATACACCAGGATAAGGTTTATAGAAACAATGACTTTTATATCTACCAGCTAGTTCCTGATCATACCAAAGTGCTACGCAACTATTATTACCAGTTGGGGCATAAAACCAAAGTGCATTAGTAGCAGGATAATAATATTCTCCACGTAATACCCTAGAAGCTAATTGTTTTTCAGTAGTGGTAGCAGTTGAATAAAATAAATTACTATTAACACCAGCAAAACCACCAGGAGACTGATATACAGTATCAGTAATAGTTCTATTATTTTTAAAAGTTAAACAATCAGCTATAGTACGATTAACTATTACATTACCAACCATTAACATTCCTAGTTCTCCTTCACCAACAGCTTCAGCTCTCATTAATCTAGCTAATAAATCTAATTCTTTAGAAGTGTATTGTACTAACATAATATCACCTATAATAAAATATGAAAAAATTAAATATGTGTTATTGTATTACTAAAATGAATATGCTATAATACAAGACATAGGGGATTAGTTAAATGGTATAATAATGGTCTCCAAAACCACTGTTGGGAGTTCGATTCTCTCATCCCCTGCCATTTGTAAATTTACTCCAACTTTTTTGGGGTTGAATATAATCTAATTAGAAGGACATAACATAGTAGCCTAAAAGATTGAAAAGGATTTATAATATTTCTTTTGAAAACTGCCTTCTAAAATCTTGATCAAGCCATAGATTAGTGAATAATATTGCCAGCTAGAAATAGCTGTTTTTTTGTAAAAAAATTATGTAAATTAAGAATTAAAAACCACATCAATAAAACTATAAAAAATTTTAATAAAATTAGTTATCATGTAATATAGATTTTTTTCTCTAAATATGTTATCATGAAGGTAACAAAGGTGGGAGAATGAAAAATGTCAAAAAAAATAAAATTTAAAACTTTGCTTCTATTGATTTTTACATATTTATTAGTGGTACCAATTAATGCTAATGCAAAAGATTACATAACTGAATTTAATAATCTATTCAGTTCAGGTTCTATTAGTATTAACACCGATTATGAAATTACAGATACATCTGGATTATTCCAAGCGGCTTCAAATTATGCTTATAGTTATAATACTTCAGAGTACTTTAATTCACCAACTGATAATTCAAATATTAATTTAATCTTAACTAGTTGTAATTATGAAACAAGTAAATGTAGTTTTGCAGTATACAGATATAAAAACTCTAATGGTACATATACAAATGAAAAGCTAGCTGAATATAATGATATTACTATTAACATTAATCGAGATGTTAACTCATATTTTACTTTTGTAGATGCTGATAATAATATTAAAATCAATTATGCTGAAGATATGTTTGAAAATGAAACAGAAAAAAACAACTATATTGCAGGATACATAAGCAATTTATCTGTCTATGATTCTGGTTCATCAATATCATACAAATATGACAGCTATTCAAAGGTACTAACTAGAGTTGATAAAACCAACTCATCAATAACCTTAATAGCTAGTAAAAAGATAAATGATTTTATATTTGAGTATATAGAAACACCATATAGTGAGGAGTTCAAAAAATTAACATCAGGAACACTTACTATAAAATCTGATACCGATATTACTAGTAGTATACTATCATCATATTTAACTAATTATGCAGGAACTACTTACTTTTCTATTGATGGTGAAGTAAAAAACAATAAAGTATATATTAAACTTTGTGAATACAAAAATGGTAGTACAACCATAAAAGAAAAACACTTAGTAACTATAGTTAGAGATTCATCAATTGATAAAGATATATTTGCAAAAGTAAATTATGATAGTGATTTTATAGATATAAAAGCAGAGACACCATCAAATAAAACTTACTTCTATCAAAGTTATTTTAATCGTATTAGTTACACTAAAAGTGAAAGTGATTATACATATTACTTTGGTGAAAATCAATTATATGGAACTGATGATGTTATTTTATCTTTTATAAAAAGAAAAACAGATAATTATGATGAAATATTAGATATTCAATTTCATAAAGCAAGTATACGTTTTATAGGCTACAGTACAACTTATAGTGAAGAATTTAAAAAAGTAGGTAGTACCATTACTGTTAATGCTGATGAACTGAATGATAATACTATTAATGAGGCTATTCATGGCAAACTAGGATATAAATATAGTAATCTTGGATGTAATCAAGATTATTCAATTTGTGATATTGGTCTATTTGATGATGAACTTAATACAGTAGAAATACATAAAATTAATGTTAAATTGGATAATAATATCACAGATGAATTTAAAAAAGAATTTAATATTAATGTTGACAATACCATTGATATCATAATGGAAGATGATAATGGTCTTAATTATTTAACTTATAGTTATTACAATGAAAATACCGAGAATTCATTAATGTATTACTGCAATCAAATCAAATGTACATTAACTTTGAATAATTACAATAATAACAAATATGAATCTCATGATTTCAATTATAATGTTGTAGTTAAAAAACAACCTACAAGTTACTATTCATCTAAAATAAAGGAAAGTATTGATATATATGCTGGAGAGACAACAGATATTTGGAATAGAATGTGGGTAGACAAATTTAATAAGACTAACAAGATATTAGGTACAATTAATAATTGTAATAAATCAACACAAACTTGTACCATAGCATTATTAAACGACAGCAACAACATAGAAGTCCATACATCCAAAGTAAATTTGAAAGATGGTAAAAGTCCAGAGTTTAATAAACTATTTTCAAATGATAAAATCCAATTTAATGCCGTTTACAAAAATGATCAAGATTATATAACTAGATTATCAATGGCATACTTAATGGGTAAAACACAAAGCTGGTCATATTTAACTAACTACAACAATGGTAAAGCTCAATTATTTTTAAATGACCTTGAATCACATACAATGAATGTTGAATTCGTAAATGGTAATCAAGAACATCAAAGTATAATAGATAAAGCTATTCAAACAATTGATAGTGCTAATTTAAAAGTAAATTTAGTTGATTTAGAATTTATTAATGATTTTTACTATAATGATGAAACAGAATTCTTCTCTAAAAATTATAATTCTAAACAATTATATGATTCATTCTATAATACTATAAATGATAAGCATATCAGTTATTTCTATGTACCAGAAGGTGGCGCAGGAGACTATTTTGCAGGTGTAATGTCTGGAAAATTAGTTTTATTCTATGATGGTATTGCTTATGGTTCAACTAATAACTATATAGAAACTAACATGTATCATGTTATTTATATTCCAAATGATACACCAGATACAATTGATGATTATATTAAAGCTGCACAGAAAAGAATAGATGACTATTTAGGTAAGGATTCTGGTGTTACAGTTAACTATAGTCGTACTGTTAATCCTGGCGAACTTGATTATGTTGATTTGAATTTAGAAGGTCATGATGGTAACAGTTATCATATTAATTTCAAAGACAAACAGGCTGAATTTTTGATTATTAAAGATTCTAGTAAAATGCAAAAATCAACTTTCACAGCAGTAGATGTTAACAATAATGTTACCGTTTCTTCCAATAATGCTACTTATCCAACTAACACAATCGTTTCTAGCGAAAAAATGGACAAAAACGAAAAAGAATACAAACAAATATTAGAAAAATTAGGAATAACAGATGCTGAGGTATTTGATATTAATTTATATTCAACCCTACTTGGTAACATCAAAGACTTCAAAGGAATAAACTTTAATGTTAATGTTCCACTAACTAATAGTGATTTAAATTCAGGCGATTTATACGCTTACTACATTGATGATAATGGTAAAATTGAAGAACATCCAATAACAATCAATGATTTTATGGCTAGTTTTGATACAACACACTTTAGTACATACATAATTTCTAAAAAAATTAGTGATGATAAACTACAAGGTATAACTAGTGGAAATGAAGAAAATCCAGGCACATATGATGATATAACTTTATGGATAACCTTAGGAGTAATATCACTAGGTGGAATTGTAATAACAGCATTTTATAAGAAAAAAGAAATATTTAATTCAAAAAAGAAATCAATATAGAAAGTTATTTCGAAAGAAAAAATAAGTATTGACTTTAAAATAAGACTTGGTATACTTGATACCAAGTCTTTACTTGTAGTTAGGAGAAGTTAATATGTTTTCAGAACAAGTTGCACAAAAAATAGGAAAATCTTTAATAGAACTTGATAATGAGTTAAAAAAATTATCAAATGAAATAAATACTACATATCAAGAAATGCTTAATCATTTTAAATAGATTATTGATTATGAGATAGAAATAATTAGTCTAAATTTTATTGTTCTAGATTATAAAGGTAATTATTTTACAGAAATTATTCTATCAATATGCTACAAAAATGTAATATCATTAATTTCTTATATAAAGTTAATAGAACAAGGTTTTCTTGGTAGTGCTAAAATTATATTTCGTAACGTATATGAAAGCCTAGTCATTGGCAAAATGTTAGGAATAACAAACGATACTGAATTATATAATAAATGGAAATCTGGAACTCAAATTAGCTAAAAAAAGGATATAATTAGGAAACTAGTTAAAACGCCATCGCAAGAAAGTTTAGAGTTTTGGGAGTTTTTAAACAAGTATACTCATGCAACTGTACATTCTCAGGATTTCTATTTAGATATTGATGATAAAGAAATATCAAATTGTAATTCTATCATTACAACATTACTAGTTATGAATTATACTTTAATTAACCAATTTATATCTAAATATTATAATTATTATTTAGATTTATATTTTAATCCTTATTTTAAAGAATTAAATGATCAGGCTAAGCAGAAAAATAAATTTTGTATCAGCCTAATAGATATACGTTGTAAAAGAGTGATTAAAGAATATCAAGCTAATTGGATTATTGAAGATAAATAATTATTGGCATACAAAAACCCCATTTCTAATTAGAAGTGGAGTTTTATTTTTTGATAATCAATATTACCAGCTGGCTTTTTGTCCTTTGATAATGATATAGTTTCTACTATCTTCTTTAACATTATTTTCTTTGAATGAATCAATTAAAACCTTAAATGTCTCATCAGCCTTATCTTGAGTTGATAATTCATCATAAAAATATTGTAAAGGTAAAAGATAATCATCGTTTTCACCACTTAGATAACCGTCTTGCACAGATTCATCAGTCATAGTAGCAATATAACTAACACCATTACTATCAGAAGTACAAGTAGCACTAACACCTTTATATCCTAAATCAGGATATTTTTCTACAGTATAATCATCTTGCTTACATGAACGTTTATCTTTATCATAAAGAGTAATTGTTTTTAATTCTTTAAAGTTACCATTTTTATCATATTTAACAATAAAATCTTCTGTATGATTAAAGTCTTCATCATAATAATGATATTCATAGACTAAATAATCATTTTCCTTATTAGCCCTTCCTTTAGTAACATTTTCACATCCAGTGATAAAAAGACATCCAACAATAACAGCAAAAATAAATTTTTTCATAACATCCTCCTTTATTATAAAATATCATATTCTTCGTATTTTTAAAACTATTATTATAAAAAAGTATAATGTTTAATATTAATATGACTATTTATTCCAAAAACATATGTTATAATAATACTGAGGTGAGAGTATGAAAAGAAATTTAATAAGTGTCTTAGTTACATTATTAATAGGTTTTATCATTTATTATTTTGCATTACCAGCAATTAATATTCATAGTTTTGGTTTTTGGGTATATATAATTTTATTATTAATTATATATACAATCACTTTATTGTGTTTATCAATTGATGAAAGAGGAAGAATAATTCGCTCAGTTAAAATATTAATAGGTAGTGGTATTACGATTCTTGCTATTATATTGGGAATAATTTTAATTGACTTTATTATGTCACCTATGTTTCATTCAAAAAGCTATTCTAAAAGAATAACTATTAATGAAAATGAGGAATTTACAAAAAATGTATCTCCAGTTGATTTTAATAGAATTCCGTTATTAGATAAGGATTCAAGTAGGAAACTAGGAGATCGTGTAATGGGACAAATGCCAGAACTAGTTTCTCAATTCTACGTATCCGATTTATATACACAGATTAATTATAAGGATAGTATAGTTCGTGTAACACCACTAGAATATAATGGCTTCTTTAAATATTTATCTAATAAAAAGGATGGAGTTAAAGGTTATATTACAGTAAACTCTGTAACTGGAGAAGCTAATTTAGTAAAATTAGATAATGGTATGAAGTATATGCCTTCAGCTATTTTTTCAAAGGATTTGAATAGGCACTTAAGATTTAAGTATCCAACTAAGATTTTTGGTGAAAAAAACTTTGAAATTGATAACGATGGTAATCCTTATTGGATAATTCCGACTATAAAGTATACAGCTATAGGATTAAAGAAAGAAATTGAATCAGTTATCATCGTTGATCCAATAACAGGTAATTCTAAGGAATATAAAGTAGGAGAAGTACCAAGCTGGGTTGATCATGTATATTCAGCTAATTTAATTATTGAACAAGTAGATGATTGGGGACAATATAAGGATGGGTTCCTAAATGCAATTTTTGGTCAAAAAAATGTAGTTCAAACAACAGAAGGATATAATTATATGACTATGAATGATGATGTATATCTATATACAGGAATTACATCAGTATCAACAGATGAATCAAATATTGGATTTATCTTAACTAATATGAGAACAAAAGAAACCAACTTTTATGCCGTACCTGGTGCTGAAGAATATTCTGCTATGGATAGTGCTAAGGGTCAGGTTCAACAAATGAATTATGAATCAACTTTTCCATTATTAATTAATCTAAATAATAGAGCTACTTATCTACTATCATTAAAAGATGCAGCTGGTTTAGTAAAAATGTATGCCTTTGTAGATGTAGCCGATTATCAAAAGGTAGTTATCACTGATAGTGCAAAAGGAATAAAAGCCGCTGCAGATAATTATTTAAATACTGTTGAGTTAGGAAGTAATAATAAAGATTTAAATACTAAAGATATTAAGGTAGGATATATTAATCAAGTAAATATTGATGGCACAACTTGTTTTTACATAACTGATACTGATAATCAAAAGTATTACACGTCAATAAAAAACGACAGAAAAGTATTACCATTTTTAAAAGTTGGAGACGTTATCGAAATAACCTATAGCGATACCAAAGACATTATAGAAATAATTAACATCAGTTTGAAATAAATGTGTATAAATGAAAAGAATGAACATATAATAAAGTGTCATTCTTTTTTTGATATTTAAAAAAATATAATCAGAAAATCAGTAAGAACAAAAAAAGTCGAAAAAAGCAATTTTTTTTCAAAAAAAGACTTGACTGAAGAGGAAGGTAATGGTATATTAAATGGGCATTCAAGGAAAAGGGAATGC
>CAKPDJ010000055.1 GCA_934148875.1 uncultured Bacilli bacterium | reverse complement strand
AATAAAATATTTTGCATTGGAGAAAGAACAAGCAGAAAATATTGTATCCAAAATTAAACCCGCAATTATACCAATCATATTAATTGGTAAAACTACCATCCCAACTGTAATAAGTACAGTCATTACACTAGATAATATTAAGTTAATTAAAGAACTACGCTGACTTACAGCAATTGATTTTGCTAAAGTATCTTTCTGTAATTCTCTTTTTTCACTTATTTTATCAGTAATGTTCTTAATTTCTTTCGTTGTTCTTTCTAATTCATCTTCTAAATATTTTATAAGTTTTTCTCTACCTAACATAAAATCCCCCCATAAAGTGAAATTATTATAACACAACCAAATATCTATTTCAATTAAAACATTAAATAGTACCAATATATTCAAGTAATTTCAAGAAAAGTTTAATGTATTCATTACCCAAATTATATTTTTTCAACTTTCTAATTTCAATTCTTTTTCTCTTAATTGGTAATTCACTAAACATAATCGAAGATATTTTTTCTTTTAAAACCGTATTAATAGGTAAATCAAGTAAAATACTATCAATATCATCATTAATTAAACGAATAGCATCTATTTCAATATCTTTACCCTTACAGTTTAAAGTAAATTGTCCAATAGAAGGAACATGATTAACTTCTACTACAAAATCATTATCATCTACATAACTAACTGTTTTAATTTGAGTATCATTAAAATATGCAATTACTTGATCTGTCTTTTTAGTATTGCGGAATCTTATCTTATAATCACGATAATCACTAACTACCCCACGATTTCCCTCAATAGTACGAATAATTAAAGTATAATTACTAGGTAAATAATTATAATCAAACTGAGTAATTAAATGATTACTTTCATCATTATTCAAATCTTCATACAAATTAAATGTATTACTTTCACCAGGGAAAACATGTACTTCAAGTAAATCTGGATTACCTGTAAAATTACCATTATTATTGCTTAAAGGAATAATAGCTCCTCTCTTAACAAAAACAGGATAATCTTCATCCCTAAAGAATGAAATATATTCCTTTTTACCAGGAAATTTTTTACCAGTTTTAAAATCATACCAAATACCATCAGGTATAAAGAATTTATGAATAGTACGATTAATCAATAAATCTTTCTTCGTTAATATAGGTGAAATCAACATATCACCGAAATAATATTCATTTTTAAAATTACTATCATCAAATATCCATGGATAATTATAATATAAAGGTTTAAGCACTAAATCACCATTTTTATGATAATAATAAGCTTTTGAATATAAATATGGAATTAAACGATGTCTTAGACTCAAATAATTATCTATAACTTCCAAAGTTCTAGCATTCCATCTCCATGGTTCTTTACGATAATATCTACCACGTGGAGCATGAAATCTTAAAATAGGACTAAAAGTAGCAAGTTCAATAGAACGAATATATAATTCTTCTTCTTCAACACCACCATAGTTACCGGCAACATCCATACTAATCCAATTAACTCCAATGTTACTTGCCTGTTCATATACAGTAGGAGTTTTAATAAGTGTTTCCCAACCAACTAAAGTACTACCAGCATAAGTAATTGGATAACGATGTGTCGCAATTAATCCATTACGTCCTAAAGTAATTCCAAATAATCTTGATAATGACTGATTAACTAACCATAGCCCATTGGAATTAGTTTGATCTGTTCTAATATCATTCCACATAAAATCAACACCTAAGTTAGCAAGAGGAGATAACATAAATTTATTTATAGCATCAAGTAAAACCGGATTAAGTGGATCAAAAGATATAATTTTATTTTCTGTAATTTGAAAATAATTAGCTATATCCTGATAATGTTCTTCATGTGGATATATACCTTGTGTAGGATTAAATTGTAACCCTATATGAATATTTTTACTATGTAAATATTGAATCAGTTCCCCTGGATTAGAAATTAAACTTTTATTAAAAGTATAACCTGTATATAATTTACTACCATCTTGAAACTTATTTACATGCCAACTATCATCTAATACTAAAACTGATAAAGGTATTTCTATTTTTTCAAAATGAGTAACTAAATCTTGAATATCTTGAGTAGTATAATCTAAATCACGAGACCACCAATTGCCAAGTGCATATCTTGGAATCATTTTAGGTTTACCAGTTAACATAAAATAATCTTTTAATGCAAGTTCAAAATCATTATTATACATAAAAAGATAAATATCTATACTTTTACTATCACGATTAATAAGTTTATGATTTTCATCATAAATACCGTTATCACTATCATCAATTGATGCAAAACCATCAACTGAATAAAGACCATTTCTAGCTTTAGCATCAGTATCACTACCGTCTAAACTAATAAAATTTCCTTTATAATTTTTTACTTCAGGGTGATGATAATACCAAGTTCTATCAGTACCAACCAAATCAACCTTTAAATTATTAGTTGGCATTAATTTTCCACCATCAAAACTTCTTTCTTTAGTATAAGATAAAGCAAAATATTTAGTTTTTATTACTAAAAAACGATTATCTTGATTAACTTCAAATTGAACTTTTGGAAAATTACGAAATTGAACTAACTGTGTTTCATTATCATAAAAAACTCCACCAGAATTATATTCTAAACGAATTAATCTTTCAGTTAATACACTAATTCGATAATGTTCACCTCTTATAACATTATCTGGATTAACTAATAAAGGATTATTTGCTACTTCTAATTTTTCTTCCATATTATCACCCTATTATTCATTTTACTAACAACATAATAGCATATTTTTATGCAAAAAAAAAGTCTATAACGAAAAGTTATAGACTGATATCCAAATCACCAGGTATCATAGCAATAATAGATTGATAAATACTATAAAGTGGATGATTCATAAAGTTATCATGAATAGTATTATAGTCTTCCTCAGTTATCTCATTAATATCTACACTATCATTAAGAGAAACATCTACTTTTTGATCAAAATAATATTCTGTTTTAATATCTAAAGTTCCAAGTTCTAACATAACACCACTAGTACTAACAGAAGCTTTAATAGTACTTGCGTACTTAAATGCCACATCATCACTATTTGTAGTGATTTCTAATTTTAAATCACCTGTTTCTGTATTAAATGTAATCTCTGTTTTATTATCTTCTGTTTTACCAGAAAAATTTAATTTAGCATTATTATCATCTAATATATAACCACTAAAATCATAATGTTTTTTATTTTTAGTTATTTCTAATGATAAGAAACAAACTCCATTATTTGAAAGATTAATAATATCTGTTTTACCTGTCTTATACTGTAACATAGCACTATTATCAATAGTTGTTAGTTCATATTGAACTATTTTATTAAATCCATAATAATAAACATTATATATTAGACCATTACTACCTAAATCACTAAATGAATTTAATAAATTATCAATATTATTTTTTAGTTCTTCTTCAGATAAATTAGCAACATTAGCGATATTAGTAAATAAAGCTTTTTCTTTCTTCAAAGCATCAAAATACTTATTAGCTATTTCTTTAATATCCTTACCTGTAATAGTATAAGATAGTTTATTAACTTTTTTATCCTTACCATCATAATTAATTGTTACTTTTTCTTTTTTAATATCTTTATTATCGATATAATCATTAACTGTATCTTTTAATAATGACCAAACTTTTTCACTATCTTTACTATTTAAACTAGATAACAAAGAATAATATTCTAAAGAAGTATAGTAATATCTAGGAGTAATATTGTTTATAAAACCATAAACTCTTTGATTTGCTAATGCTAATTGACCACCAAGTATTTCTTCGCCATTAGAAGAAAGAGTTAAGTTTAATTTTGATTTTTGATCATCTCTATTTTCAAGATAATTGATACCTAAATCAAATGACATATCTTGAGCAATTAACTCATTAACACTAACATTAATATTAGTCTTAAAACCAACATCCTTACTACTAGCTATTTTATCTAATAGTACTTTGTTTTCCTCTAAAAGGGGATCAACTTTACTACTTAAATTAGATAAACTTTGTAGCATAACTACCTTATTACTAGATACAGCTACAAAGCCAAAAACTAGTAACCCTATTGAAATAATTGATAAAACACATGCAAAAACAGTTAATTTTCGATTTTGCTTTTTATTGAACTCTTGTTCCATTATCACACCACCATTATGATAATTATATAATTTATTTTATGAAAATGCAATTTTTATTTGCTTTTTATGATAGAATTAAAAACAGGTGATTTAGTATGCAAAATCCTTTTAAATACAGTGATGATAATAAAAGATATTATACTTTAGATTATTTTTATAAGCATAAATTTGGAAAAAAAGTCTGTAAGATTAGTTTAAATGCTGGTTTTACCTGCCCAAATAAAGATGGAACTAAAGGAACAGGTGGTTGTATTTATTGTTCTAAATTAGGAAGTGGTGATTTTGCCGGTAACATTAAAAAAGATTTAATAACTCAATTTAACGATGTTAAAGAACAGATGAAAAAGAAATGGCCAAGTGCTCTTTACATTGGATATTTTCAGGCTAATACCAATACGTATGCCAAAACTGAAGTATTAAAACAAAAATACGAACCAATATTAGCATTAGATGATGTAATTGGATTAAATATTGCTACTAGACCAGATACAATAACTGACGATTGTCTTGACTATTTAGAAGAATTATCAAAAAGAACTTATTTGACTGTAGAATTAGGACTACAAACAATTCATGAAAAAACTACTAAATTAATTAATCGTGGTCATGATTTAAAATGCTTTGATGATATGGTAAAAGAGTTAAGAAAAAGAGACATAAATGTCGTAGTCCATATTATTAATGGCTTACCTTATGAAACTAAAGAAATGATGTTAGAAACGATAGAACATATAAATAAATTAGATATCCAAGGAATAAAAATTCATATGTTACACGTAATTAAAGATACAGTATTAGCTAAATTATATGAAAAAGAAAAGTTTCATATCCTAACAAAAGAAGAATATATTGATATAGTTATAGAACAGTTAGAAAGACTAAAACCAGAAATAGTAATAAATCGTATAACAGGAGACCCAGTAAAAGAAGACTTAATAGAACCAACATGGCTCATTAAAAAATTCTGCGTTTTAAATGATATAGATAAAGAAATGGTAAAAAGAGATTCCTATCAAGGAAAAAAATATAACGAAAAAGGAAACTTATAAATCGAAGTAAGTTTCCTTTAAAATTATTTATTTTCTACAAAATATGCATAATACTCTTCATACGTTATATTATTTTCATAAATATACTTGGCTACATCTACACCAACATAGCGATAATGCCATGGTTCATACCCGTAACCTGTTATATATTCTTTTCCTTTTGGATATCTTAGAATAAAACCATACAAATGTGCATGATCTTTCATCCAAGTAAATTCTTTACTTGATTCAAATTTACCTAATGAAAATTCATTCTTAACACCAACATCTAAAGCAAGTCCTGTTTGATGTTCAGAATGTCCAGCTCTTGCACTCCATTTATCAGCCCAAGTAAGACCATTATTACTCTTATAATTATTATATAAACCACTTTGAGTATTATAACTACGATATGCTGAATTATTACGAATATGGTAACCCTCTTTTTCAGCATCATCAACCAATTTTTTAAAAGCTTCATAAGCAGTTTTATTAAGTTTACTACCGTTTTTATTATCATATGCTTTATCCATAGTTACAAGTTCACCATAATAATAATCTTTATCTAGCTGATAATATTTATTAACAATCAGTAATAATCCTTTAGAAGTATCTGTTTTTTGAATATTAGTATAAAACTGATAATCTAAATTACTATTAACATTAGTAATAATAGTATTAACATCATCACTATTATAATTCATATAGCGATCAAGCCTATTAGATATAAAGTACTTATTCTTAACAACATTAACAAGTTTATCAGAATATGGATATTCTATATTATTATTAACTAAATAAACAACACTATCTATATCATAATTACCATTAATATTAGAAATATAATCAATATATTTATTAAGATTTTTTGTATCATAATCTGAACTATTTAAAAGGTTAGGCAAATAAGATAGATATTCTTTATTTAAAATAGTATTAATATCATTACCATTTATCTTATTAAGTATAATTTTACTGTTTTCTTTACTATAACCAATTTTAATAAGTTTCTTCTCAGTAGTTTCACTAAATAAACCAAAATATAATAAAAATATACAAACTATTGGTATTAAAGCAACAAATAAAACTCTATTCCAACGAATTTTATATTTTTTCTTCTTTCTTCTCATACTCATCACCTATTATAATTATAAACACAAAAAGCTTAGTTTTCACTAAACTTTTTAAATTAAACATGTAAATATGTCTACTATTTATCAGATTTATTAGTTTTTTCTAGAGATTCTGCTATTACTGTACCAGCCGTTACTAAATTTTGTAAATCACTAGGAACAATAATCTTGGTAGATTGACCATTAGCAACCTCTACCATAGCATCGTAACTTTTTAGTTTAAGAACAGCAGCATCAGCCTTAGCATCTTTTAAAAGTTTTAATGATTCTGCTTTTGCTTCAGATACTTTTAGAATAGCCTGAGCTTCACCTTCAGCTTCACGAATATGTGTTTCTCTTTTAGCATCTGCTCTTAAAATAGCACTTTCTTTTTC
Source organism: uncultured Bacilli bacterium (assembly GCA_934148875.1). GTDB lineage: Bacteria > Bacillota_I > Bacilli_A > RF39 > UBA660 > Alloscybalousia. The sequence goes on along the minus strand of CAKPDJ010000055.1, from coordinate 2,111 downwards.
ACCTTCAGCAATTAAGATAGCAGCTTTCTTTTCTCCTTCTGCTTGAAGAATTTTCTCACGTCTTTCACGTTCAGCTCTCATTTGTTTTTCCATTGCTTCTTGAATATCTCTAGGTGGAATAATATTTTTAACCTCAACACGATTTACTTTAATTCCCCAAGGATCTGTTGCTTCATCAAGAATAGAGCGCATTTTAGAATTGATAATATCACGGCTTGTTAAAGTTTGGTCAAGTTCAAGTTCACCAATAATATTACGAAGTGTTGTAGCCGTTAAATTTTCAATAGCATTTACTGGATTTTCAACTCCATATGTATAAAGTTTAGGGTCAGTAATTTGAAAATAAACAACAGTGTCTATTTGCATAGTAACATTATCTTTTGTAATAACAGGTTGAGGTGCAAAATCTTTTACAATTTCCTTTAATGTTACATCACTAGCAACTCTATCAATAAACGGAATTACGTAATGAACTCCTGTTTGCAACGTAGCATGATAACTACCAAGTCTTTCAACTACTTTAGCTCTTGACTGTGGAATAATTTTAACTCCTGCAACAACTAAAATCAAAATAATAATTAAAATAATCCATCCCATATTAATTTTCCTCCTTTATTTCCTTAACATTTAATTTAACACCATCTATAGAAAGTATTTCTACTTTACTACCAACCTTTATTTTTTTACTAGAAACAGCACTCCATCTCTTACCATCAACTTTAACTTCGCCTGGTTCAAGTTTATTTATTTCCTCTGTTACTAATCCAATTTGTCCAATCACTCTATCTAAATTAGTTGGAACAACCTTTCCACCACGAATCTTATTAACAAAACTTCTAGTTAATAAAAGTGATATAAAACTAACTAAAACAAACAAAGCAATTTGCCAAGTAGCATTATCTACCCAAAAGCTAAGAACAAAAGATGCAAGTGCTCCTAAAGCAAACCAAATTGAAACTAAGTTAACAGTAGCTAACTCTAATAATACTAGGGCAATAAAAATAATCATCCAAGTAAATGTCATATACTTCACTTCCTATATACATTATACTATAATTACACTAATATTACCACTATTACAAAGCAAAAGAAGAAAATTTAATATTTTTATTCATATCTATAGTTTCATATATTTTTAATAATGCATTTTATCACAAAAAAACAGCAGATAATAAACTCTACTGTTACTGAATTACATAAGGGTCAGAACTTGTTCCTGAGCCTGTCGCTTGAACATTTGATTTAAGGTTGATTACAGGTCTTAACGTATAGGAAAAGTAAACATTAAGATAAGGTGATGTCGTTGTGTTAAACTCTGCCCACACTAATGTATCAACATTATAACCACATGGACTCATACTCCAAAATGAATAATTATTATATAGGTAATGTTTAGTATTAACTAAATTACCAAAGCCGCCAGCATACACTATCTCATCGTATGTAATTAAACCAACGCTACTATTAACTAAGCCATTACTACCATTACCATCCTTAGTACATTTATAATTTGGGACATATTTTTCTTTGACTTCCATTTCTGCATCAGCTGAAGCTGTTTCTTCATTAAATTTTACTTTTGCCTGTTCACAATAATAATTACCACTTGCAACTTTTGATGATAAACTATTATTAGTTCCAATGTTATCATTGTACCAACTTTCAAGTGGAGTTTTTATTTCACTGTTTGTATAATACATAGTTGATATATTTTTATAATTTGAACTCCATTTATATTTAGTATTATTATTAATACCGTCTTGCATTATCATACGAATAGTTCCATCTTCGTTTATTCTAACTATTCTCCATATCTGTCCTGCAAAACTTACATAGTTATTTTCAACATTTCCCCTAAAATAATATGTTGCATCTCCACTATTTGTAGCAGTTGATTTATATAATCCATCTTCATCTCCTGCTTCTAGACTGGTTGTTGTTAAGGTTGGTTCTTCATCTAAAACTTCAAATTGTTTTCCAAATATTGATATATTTTGTAATGCTCTTTTTCTATTAACCTTAACAGTATATGTCTTCTCATCTCCATTTTCTGCTAATGTTTTTATTATAAAGGTATTATCTCCTACTGATAAACTCTTTGTCCCTAATCC
>CAKPDJ010000054.1 GCA_934148875.1 uncultured Bacilli bacterium | reverse complement strand
ACTATTAAACTTACTATAGCTAATACTGTTATTACTATTTGCTTTCCTCTATTTTTCATTTTAGTCCTCCATACAACTCGAGTATTTTATTATTACATCTATAGTATACAACATTAATATTTGATAAGCAACATCAAATCCCCAAAAAAACTATTCTCAAAAACTAGCCAAAATAACTACAAAGTATTCTTTTTTCATCAACATATTCACAATTATTCATTACAAAAAAATGATAATAATCTCTTTTCATCATTTTAACATCACTAACAATTTTTCTTTTTGAAAAATGATAATCATATAAATATCTTTCCATTAAAAATTTATTAAAATAATATTTAGCATTTCTAATTTCTCTATAAATTTGAAAACCCAACAAAATCAAAATAAGTACAACAATAAAATTAAAGTTAAAAAATACAAAGTAAAAAAATAAAGATACAAAAGCCAAATAACTAAAATACAATACATATTTTAGACCCTTATAATAGGAACAAATAAAAAAAGTAACTAGTTCTATTAATCTTCCGCCATCTAAAGGAAATATTGGTAACATATTAAATATAAGGATAAAATAATGATAAGTATAAAAATAATCAGGTACTGACATTTCACTCAATCTAATAATATAAACAAAAATTATCTGTATCAATGGTCCCATTATTAATATTAATAATTCTTTATAAATTGGAATATTAATATCATACTCCATTTTAGAACAACCACCATATGGATATATTTCAATCCTATTAATTTTAAATTTTAATATACTTCCTGTCAAAGTATGACCTAGTTCATGAACCATAATAATAATAGTAAAATACAATAAATTTTTAAAGTGTCCTGTTAGCAAACAAATGAAAGCCACTAGATAAAATAAAGGGTGAAAATAAATTTTACCCCAAATATTCTTTATAATCTAAAAATTCTCCTGCTTTTTGATAATATAAATAAATTTCACTATTAATAGATTCACCTAGTAATTGACCCTTTTCTACATAATCATATATTTTATAATTACTATTCTCTACCCCAACATACCATAAATCAATACCATTTACCTGCTGAATTATAACTGTATTACCATAATTATCCTTATTTCCACTAAAAACAATAATTCCACTTTCAAGTACTGGAACTAGATAATTATCACCAACTACTAACTTAACTCCTTCTTTATATGCTTCACTTGATTTATAAGTTAATTTCTCATCAAATACTAACGATGTATCAGGATTTAAATTAGAAATAGGAAAAATGTTACCAAAATATTGTTTATATAATTTATCATACTTAGCAAAAGAAAAATTTGTATGATAAACATTTTTATTAACCCAATCCTTAAAATTAGAATTAACTCTAACAACACATAAACATACCAATAACATAACTCCAGATAATAGTGTTTTATTAACAATTTCAGCAATAAAATGCTTATTAATTTGAGTTTTGTTACTATTATTGTTTTTATTTTTGTCAAAGTATTTTTGAACTAGCTTATATTCATCCATAGTATCACCTAATATACTATTATTAAGCTTTTTTACTCTTTATTCCTAAAAAATAACACAAAATAATACCATATATAACATTAAGTAATAAACTATATAATATTTCATCCACTATTAAATGGATAGAATAATTACTATACACAATAGCTAAAATAAAACTTCTAATTAAAATAAACATTAATAAACACAAAATAAACAAACCTACATTATTGCTTAACTTATTATTTAAATATGAAAATATTATATATAAAATATAAAAAATTAATAAGTATAGAAAGTATACTTTCCCAAATAATAAATCATACATAAGTCCAAAAAGTAGAAAATATTTTTTAATATATGATTTCTTATTATTAACAATTAGATAAATAATACAGGTACTAATAAACAATAATGGTCTAAAATATAATCCAATTGTTCCTAAAAATGGTAGATAATAAACAATAATAAAATCAAACAATAAAGAGAATAAAATTAATATAAGCAACTTAATTCCCCCTGTCAACAACACACACATATCTCAATTTATCAAAAGTAAAATCATTTTTAACTTTAACATTTTTTTCAAGCCCTAATGCATCATAAAAAACATTCACTACCTTACCAATATAAATACCATTAGGATATATTCCACCTAATCCGTTTGTATATACTTTATCTCCAATTTCAACATCACTATTTTTAGAAATATTTTCTATATTAACTGTTCCATCTTGCATATCATATCCATTTAATATCCCATGATAAGTGTTATTTTCATTCTTAATATCAACCGCTACTTTCATATCTTTACTATTAGAACTAAGCAACTTAATTTCACTAAAATGTTTACCTGTTTTACTAACTTTACCAATCAAACCATCATTACTAGTAACAGCCATATCAGTCTTAATTCCGTCATCCTCACCCTTATTAATTCTAATTTCATTATACCAGTTAGTACTGCGTTCAATAACATCAGCACAAATAAAATTATACTGACCATTATTAAGATTAATAATTCTCTTCAGTTCTTCATTTTCTTCCTGCAATTCTCTATTTATACCATTAATTATTTCATCAACATCATACTCAATTTTAGGTACAAAAACATTTTGAATTCTAGCACCTAAACCCTTAAATATTTTTTCAACGTACAAATAATTTCCATCTTTACCACTAAACCAATAAACAAGCATTAATAAAAGAAAAATAACCAGCAAAGTTATTAAATATTTTTTTTCCTTTTTCTTTTTATGTTTATACATATTCCACTCCTAGCTACAAATTAATAATTTTCCCATCTTCATAAAAACTATAATAATTATCATTACCAACAATAATATGATCAATAATTGGTATACCATTAACTTGTCCTAATTCTACTAAAGCATTAGTTAAGCGAATATCTTCCCTACTAGGACTAATATCATCACTAGGATGATTATGAACACAAATAATACCAGATGCACTACACAAATAAGCATTTTTAAATACTTCCCTAGGATGTACTACACTACGATTTAAAGTACCCATAAACAATAATTTCCTCTCTATCAATTCCTTTTTTTGATTAACATACAAGCAATAAAAATATTCCTGTTTTTTATCATATAATTGATACTTCATATAATCATAAATAGCTCTAGAACTATTTAGTAATATCTTATTTTCATCATTAGACATCATATAAATCCGTTTACCTAGTTCAACCACACTAAGTATAGTTAAAGCTTGCACCTTACCTATTCCCTTTACATTCTGTAGTTGTTCCTTAGTAACATTCTTTAAATTCTCAATACCATTAAAATAATTAAGTAAATTATTACTGATTTCTCTAACCGATACTTTTCCATTTCCTGTTTTTAATATAATTGATAACAACTCTTCATTAGATAAATTTTCTTTTCCATACTCAATCAATCTTTCCCTAGGTCTTTCATTTATTGGTAAATCTTTTACTTTCATTACTATCACCTAATTATATTATTTCCATAAATAGAAAAATATCTAAGGATTTAAAATAATTTCATCATAAGTAGCCAAAACTGTCTTTAAAACAGAATTAACTTCTTCAATATTCTTACTACTTTCAAGTAAAACATCATATTGATTTAATTGATTTATAAAATCACTATTATCTAAATTACCCTCTTTAATATAAATATCTACTCCTTTCTTCTTATACATATTTTTAATACTTTCAGCGATTTTTAAATTACCAGTCATTCCAATATAAGAATAATATTTATCCCCTTCTTTAACTGTAAGCTTAGTATCAATACCATTTATTTTTGTATTACTAGCTTCACTGTTAGTATAAGCACCACACTGTAAATAATAAATATTATTATTTTCATTAAATACTAAACTATTAATTCCATATTGATTAAAAATAAAAGAAGCGCATAAATACCCTAATAGAACAGCACATATAATAGGAACTATTAAATTCATTTTCATATCATCACCACTATTAGCATACGCTACCAGTTACAAAAAAAATGTCGAAAAAAAATAAGTACTTGATTTTGTACTTATTTTTACACTTATTTTAATATTGCTTTCCCCAATATACTAAATGAGTAGCATTTTCACCACAAACTAAACATTTACCATCATGATTATCACCATCAAATGGAATACATCTAGAAGTAATACCAGTTTCTTCTTTAATTTTATCTTCACATTCACGTTTTCCACACCAATAAGCTTTAATAAAGCCATTTTCTTTTAGAGCTAATGCTTTCATTTCTTCTAAGGTTAATACTGATTTAGTCATTTCATCTCTTCTTATTTTAGCGCGAATATACATACTATTTTGAATTTCTAATAACAATTTAATTACTTCTTCAACCACACTATCTAATGTAACATGAATTTTTTCTAAAGTATCACGTCTTACTAAAACACATAAATCGTTTTCTAAATCTTTTGGTCCAAATTCAATACGAACAGGTATTCCTCTCATTTCAGCTTCAGCAAATCTAAAACCAGGAGATTTTTCACTATCATCAACTTCACAAGTAATACCAGCAAGTTTTAAACTTTTAGCTATTTCATAACTTTTATCTAAGACTTCAGTATTATTCTTACCAATTGGAATAATAGAAACCTTAATAGGTGCGATATTAGGAGGAAGAACTAACCCATGATCATCACTATGTGTCATAATCATTGCTCCAATAATACGAGTTGTCATTCCCCAAGAAGTTTGGAACATATATTTTTCTGTATTATCTTTATCCATAAACTTCATATTAAATGCTCTAGCAAATCCATCACCAAAATAATGACTAGTACCAGATTGTAAGGCAACACCATTATACATTAAAGCTTCAATAGTATATGTAGCCTCAGCTCCAGCAAATCTTTCTTTTTCTGTTTTTTCACCTTTTATAACCGGTATAGCTAATACTTCTTCACAAAAATCAGCATATACATTAAGCATTTTCAATGTTTCTTCCTTAGCTTCTTCACTTGTAGCATGAACAGTATGACCTTCTTGCCATAAAAATTCTCTACTTCTCAAAAAAGGACGCGTTGTTTTTTCCCAACGAACAACACTACACCATTGATTATAAAGTTTAGGTAAATCACGATAACTTTTAACTATATTAGCATAATGTTCACAAAATAAAGTTTCACTAGTAGGTCTTACACAAAGTCTTTCTGGCAATTCCTCATTACCACCATGAGTTACCCAAGCAACCTCTGGAGCAAACCCTTCAACATGATCTTTTTCTTTTTGTAGTAAAGATTCTGGTATAAACATAGGCATATAAACATTTTGATGTCCTGTTTCTTTAAATCTTCTATCAAGCTCTTTTTGAATATTTTCCCAAATAGCAAAACCATAAGGTCTAATAATCATACAGCCCTTTACACTAGAATAATCAATTAATTCTGCTTTTTTACATACATCAGTATACCATTTAGCAAAATCAACATCACGACTAGTAATTTCTTTCAATTCGTTTTGATTCATTTTTATCACTTCCTAATAAGATTATACAAAATATTAGTTATCTATATCAATAAAATTCAACATTTTTTAACTTGCTAACATTTTTATCTTCTTTTTATTGATATTTTGTAAACTAGTTATACCAAAATAATTACTTAATGCCTCCATCATTTGCATATACTTTAAGATTGCTCCATCATAATTACCTGATACTACTAAAGTAGCAATAGATGACAAAAATAACTTATAAAATTGATTCCATAAATTTTTATTATGATCCTTATCATAACATTCCTTAATATCCATAGCTATTAAAGAATCAATTTCTTGATATTGAGATAATGTTTCTCTATATTTAGTATTATTCTTCATAGCAGCATCTAAAGCTTGTATTTCTTCTAATACAAAACACTGTTTTGAATATCCAAGTACATCACATAATACTACATTAATAGTTTCTACTGACATATTATTTTCTTTTTTTTCCATGTTGTATCCTCCAATACTTAACCATATAATTTTATGCATAAACGATAAAAAAAGAAGTACTACTAAAATACTTCTTTAACATCATAAACAAATTTTAACACAATTATCTTATTTATGCAATTACTTATTTTTTCTCGCAAACATAACCAACATTGCCAAGGTCTTTTTGATAGTTTTCATATTTCAATTCTAATTTTTCGCCATCAGCATCCTTAGTCAAATCAATTTTATCATTATTAGAAAAAGTTATAGTTTTATTTTGATCATCAAAAGTCTTATCTTTACTATATTCTGGATCATTTTTATATATAAGATATTCATCTTCATTTTTAAATTCAATATAAGTTACAGATTGAGATTCTAAAACCAATCCATCAGAAGTAGTTAAACTTAATATTTTATAAATATCATAATCACCGCTTCCTTGCTCTAATTTAAGTTTACATTCATACATAACATTATTATCAGAAGTAGAATTATTAGGTTTATCGTTACTACTATTATTATTTTTCTTTGGTGAATCAACAAAAAATGAAAGTACAATCAGAAAGATAGCTATAACTGCTAAACAAATTGATATAACTAAACTACTATTCTTTTTTTTCATTTTTCCTCCTAAAAACTACATATTCCAGTACTACTATTTAAAGTACCTTTAGTTCCATTATTACCAACTCTATCACATTGATAATAACGATATTCATTTTCTGTTTTAGTACAGCTTGCAGCAGTTTCACATCCACAAGTTTTGTTTCTACAAACATTAACATCATAACCACAATCTGCATGTTGACATGAGACATAGCTCTCAACACCACATTCCTTTATTCTACAGTAATTATTTTCAGTACCACAACCAGGATCAGTACAAGTTTTATAAGTAGCAGGATCACATTTTTCGTTAGGACAACTTGCAGCAGTTAAGCAGCTTTTACTATTGGCATTATTACATTCTGAACCTGTTACTCGTTCGGTACCACATCCTGAGTATCTATCTGTACTGAATGAAGCATAACCACTACCACCAGATTGATTACTTCTACAATCATACTCAAAACTTGCTCTATTACATCCATATTCAGTCCTAGACCATACTGAGCAAGTGCACTTTGTACATCTTTTATACAAAGTACATTCATATAACGCACATCCGCATATAGCTTCATTAGGACAACTTTGATATGTTGCGGTACCACAAGCTGCTATTGCACAAGTCTTATCATGAGAGCCGCAAAGATAATGTTGACAATTTACATATTGTTCAACTCCGCAAGACTTAGTTCTACAAGTTCTATTAGTAACTCCACATTCTGCTTGACTAGCACATGATTTCCATACTGAGCATCCACATTTAGCTTCATTATTAGTATAAGAATAAACGCAACTACCATTAGATAAAGTTCTTCCACCACTACAATATGTAGTAGCACTATATTGATGTGCAATCACAATACTACTAGAAGCTTGTAAAGTATTTACACCTGTAGCTGTACAAGTAACAGTATTAGTTCCAAATGAAAGACTATTTGTGTTACTAACAGTACAATTAACGGTTCCACCTAATGGACTATATGTTATTTTAAAATAATCAGCTATATTTTTACTATCACCAACATTAATATAAACTTTACTACTAATAGGAGTAATAGTAGGAGCTACTCTATCAATACCACTTATTTCTACAGTTTTACAAGTACGATTATCCAAAGTATCTCTACTACATACTTGTAAAGTAGTATTCTCTATATATTCCCTACTCATTTCTTTTACCCAAGTATTACCGCCATCATAAGAATAAGCATTTTCAGCTAAAGTTTTAACACCACTATCAGATACATCATAAATATTAAGACGTTTTACTAAATAATTACCACCAACACTAGTAGAAAAAGTTGGACCAGCATTATCCATTTTAACCTTAAATTCTACATTAGTACTAGTATTACCATCTTCATCTACACTTCTAACATAGATAGTACCAACATAATTTTTAAGTTGCTCATTAGTTCCTAAATTACTATTATTATCAATTCTACTCCAGTTACCATCAAGAGAAGTTGCATATTCATAATGAGAAATTGGCGAAGAATATGGACTAGTACTTTCAAATTTTACATAAGCATTCCTAACATAATAGCTTCCATCATATGCATTAGTATAACCACTATCAGTATAAATGCCATAACTCATTTTAAACTTACCATTAAATCCCATACATCCAACAGGTTTAGCTTCACCCTTATGTATTATCTCACCATTAGAATCAGTACAAGTCAAATAATATGATGGTTCATATGACTTACTAGCTTGTTGTTTTCTAAAAATTACATTACCAGTACAATGAATGTCACTTTCTTTTAGATTTTCCTTTAATAACAAGCTATAATCAATATTAAAACACTCTTTATTAAGTTCAACTAACTGACCCTCATATTGATCAACATAAGTTGATGCAGCTGCTTCAACAGTCAACATATGAGTTTGATACAATTTCTTATTACGATTATTCAAAACTGTTGACACTGATGGAATAACTATAATTAATATTATTCCTACAATTGCTATAACTACTAGCATTTCAATTAAAGTAAATGCCTTAGACTTAGATCTTGATTTCATATTACTATACTCTCCCTACTATAACATTATTTTATCGCTTTTTAATATGCATGTAAAGATTAAGTTAATGCCATGTATAGAAAATTTCAAAAAAAAGATCAATAATTAAATTATTAATCTTCTTTAAGAGTATAAATTACTTTGCCAAAATTTCGCAAACTAAATTACTTATTTCAGTTGGGTTATCAATAGGTAATCCTTCTATTAATCTAGCTTGAGCATATAAAATCTTTGTGTATTTCTCGAGTTCATCTTTATTATTTTTATATAAATCATCTAATTTCTTACTAATATCATGATTTTCATTAATTTCAAGGATTGT
>CAKPDJ010000053.1 GCA_934148875.1 uncultured Bacilli bacterium | reverse complement strand
TTACTTACTAGCTCCAATACTTTATTCATATTATTCTCTACAACACTTCCGTCCATAAAGAAAGTAGCTACTGCATTTTTATTAAGTAATATATCATTAATTGCATCAACATAAGAAATATCATCTATTTTAAAAACTAATGATACCCTACTTAGATTGATATTACCACTAATTATATACTTATCATAATTATTATTTATTGAAATATTAGGTATTACTTCATCAAAAACTAACATTGACTCATTATAGGAATTAATTTTTTTCATATTTTGATAACTTTTATCTATATTTACCTTTTTACCATTCATTCCAATCACCATTTCATCTTGATTAATTATGGCACTCATAGGGTCAATATAAAATTTTTCAGAATTGGCAACAATACTTTTCATAATAGGATCATTTCTTTTAACTATATCAACTGCTCTATCCGTATAATAAAAGCTAAAACAAGCAAGTACTAATACTCCTAAATATGAAGTATATTTTTTTAACATAAAATCACCTTAATAAACTATATGAAAATATTAAATATTTATTTACTAAAAAGAAAAAGAATTAACTATTAATTATTCAGTTAATTCTTAAAAAATGTTTTATTGAATTATGAAAGGGCTAGAGCTTGTTCCTGAGCCTGTCGCTTTGACATCTGATTTAAGGTTGATTACAGGTTTTAATACAGCACCATAATCCAAACCATTTCCATATGTCAAACGATTATTATATATTCTCCAAATGCTAGAATTATCATTCTGCTTAGCAATACCAGCAGGTGACATTGTAAACATTGCACTACTTGTTGCTAAGTAAAAATTATCATTTACTTTAAGATAATAAGCTCCTGCATAAAGAGCCTCATCAATACTAATTAGTCCTATTGATGAAGTAATGATACCTTTGCTATTGGCATCTGTTGAGCATCTAAAATCCGGAATATAATCAGCTATTAACTTTGCATTACTATCGCCGCTATTATATGTGGAAGCATGAACTTTCATCTGCTCACAATAACTTCCCGATTCATAAATATAATCACCATATGAACTAAGATTAGTATCATACCAACTTTTTAGATAAGAAACCGCTTTAGAATTGGAATAATACATATTAGTATATCCCTGATAACTGCTAGTATAAATTTTATAACTAGTATTATTATTAATACCATCTTGCATTATTAAACGTATCGTTCCATCTTCATTTATCCTAATTATTCTCCATGTCTGTCCTGCAAAACTTACATAGTTATTTTCAACATTTCCTCTAAAATAATATGTTGCATCTCCACTATTTGTAGCAGTTGATTTATATAATCCATCTTCATCTCCTGCTTCTAGACTGGTCGTTGTTAAGGTTGGTTCTTCATCTAAAACTTCAAATTGTTTTCCAAATATTGATATATTTTGTAATACTTTTTTTCTATTAACTTTAACAGTATATGTCTTCTCATCTCCATTTTCTGCTAACGTTTTTATTATAAAGGTATTATCTCCAACTGATAAACTCTTTGTTCCTAATCCACTTATCTTTGTAGTATTACTTGTTGCACTTCCTGTTATTATGGTTGTATCAACACTATTCTTAACACTGCAACTATACTCTTCTATACTACTATCAAATGCTGGCTCTAATGTACATCCTGTTAATTCTAGACTTGCTAGTGTTGTATCTGTATTTAGTTCTCCTGCTACTACTTTTCCATTCGCATATACATTTACTGTTAAAGTAAATTTTTTATTATTGTATGGATATATATCATTTCCACTTTCATCTTTTACTGGTGAAAAATCGATACTACTATCTATCCACATTCTTAATCTAAAGTTCTTCTCATAATTACTATTATTTGCTGGTACTATTCCTGTATATATTGTCTTTTCTACTGTTCCACTTGGTACATTTACACTTGTTTGTTCTAAGTTTGAATACTTATCTAATAATATACCTTTTTCTTCTCCATCTACTTCTGTTAAATATACTTTTACTGCTTCTTCATCTAATGTTGAATCTGCTTTCTTTCTTGCTGTTACTTCATATGGAATACTAGTTGATGAAGATGTTGTTGAAGTTACTTTAAAATCAAAGACTTTCCCTTCTCCTGTTTGTATCTTTCCTTCTTCATCTGAGATTGGATATGCATCACTTAATTCTATTCCTCTTCCTACTTTACTTACTTCTGTATACAAGAATGTAATTGACCCTGACTTTATTACATTTTCTGTTGTTCCTTCTCTTGTATAAGTAAAGAATGAATAACTTACCGCTACTGTTATTACTATTAAACTTACTATAGCTAATACTGTTATTACTATTTGTTTTCCTTTATTTTTCATTTTAGTCCTCCATACAACCTGAGTATTCTATTATTACATCTATAGTATACAATATTTAATCATTATTAAACAACTTTTTTCAAAAAAATCATAAAAAAAATATTAGCATAAACTAATATTTTTTTAAAAACTACGGGAACTACCTCCACCACCAGAAGAACCACCGCCACCAGAAAATCCTTCAAATGATGAACCACTAGACGAAGAATCATTACCTCCAAAATAGAAGAATATAGAATTTCTACGTCCATTACGTCTACCTGGTTTTTGATTACGATTAGCAAAATAAACAATTATAACAAATATTACTATCATAATTAAATAAAATAGCCAAGTAATATCTACTTCTTCAGTAGGATCATCAACAGAACCATCATAATTATAATAGTTAGCTACCTCTTTAAAAAAGGCTTTATATCCATTCAACATTCCACCATCAAAATCATCAAGTTTAAAATAAGGAATCATATATTCATCTTGAAATCTTCCTGTTTTACCATCAGGCAATATTCCTTCTAAACCATAGCCAACTTCAACGCGCATTTTTCTTTCTTCCAAAGCCAAAAGTAATAATAATCCATTATTTTCCTTTTTATCACCAATTCCGAAATCACGAAATAGTTGAGTAGCATATGCTTCCAAACTTGCTCCACCTAAATTTGGTACTGTTACCACAACAATTTGTGCTGTTGTCTTATTAGCAAGTGCTACACTGTGTTCCTGAATATATTTTTCAGTTTCACTATCTAAAATATTAGCATAATCATTAACATAAAAATCACTTGTTGGTGAAACCGTATCAAATGCTAAGACACGTTCCCTAGGAATAAATAAAATAACTAAAAAAAGAAAAAAGAATAAAATCTTTTTCATTTTAGAACTCTACTTTTGGAGCATTAGTTTTACTTTGATCAGCTTCAAAATATGCCTTTTTATCAAACCCAAACATATTAGCTAAAATATTAGTTGGAAATTTTTTTATAGCAGTATTATATGAAGTAACAGCATCATTATAATCACGTCTTGCAGTAGCTATTCTATTTTCAGTACCAGCAAGTTCATCAGATAGTTGAATAAAATTTTGATTTGCTTTTAAATCAGGATAATTTTCAACTACTACCATTAATGCATTCAAAGCATTAGTTAGTTCATTATTAGCAGTACTCTTTTCAGATACAGTATTTGCCTTTAATAAATTCTCTCTTGCTGAAGTAATTTTGTCAATTATTTCAGTCTCATGAGAAGTATAACCTTTTACTGTACTAACTAAATTAGGTATTAAATCTGCTCTTCTTTCTAATTGAACATCAATATTAGATAATTCTTTATCTACTTTTTCTGATTTTGTAACTAAGCCATTATAACTGCCACCAATACCAGCAATAAGAATAATTACGATTGCAACAACACCTAGTAAAAACATTGTCGATTTTTTCATTTTCTCACCTTCCTACAATTAAGTATACCAAAACTAAACAAAAAAAAGAAGATTATTTATCCTCTTTTTTAACTTCTTTTGACATTTCCTTTACAGGAGACATAGCCTTTTTTCTAGAAAAATTAAGTCTACCCTTCTTATCACAACCAATAGCCATTACTAAGATTTCATCACCAAGTTTTACAACATCTTCACATTTCTTTACTCTTTCATTAGCAAGTTCAGAAATATGAACAAGTCCCTCACAGCCAGGCCATATTTGAACAAAGCATCCAAATTCCTCTACTTTTACAACTTTAGCTGGATAAATTTTTCCTTCTTCTACTTCTTTTACAACATCTAATATCATTTGTTTTGTTCTTTCAATGATATCTTTATCAGAATGGTAAATAGTTACACGTCCATCATCTTCTAAATCAACCTTAACGGCATTAATATCAGTAACGGCGGTAACATTAGAACTATCACATATAATCTTAGTAATCATTTCGCCACCTCTACCGATAACATCTTTAATCTTTTCAGGTTTAATAAAGAAAATTTCAGTTTTAGGTGCATATTTGCTAACTTCTTTACGAGGTTCAGCAATTTGTTTCGTAATAACATCTAATATTTCAAGTCTAGCTTTTTTAGCTTGAGCTAATGCTTCTCTTAAGATATTTTCGGTAATACCCTTAATTTTGATATCCATTTGAAGTGCAGTAATTCCATCTTTAGTTCCAGCAACTTTAAAGTCCATATCTCCTAGATGATCTTCCATACCTTGAATATCAGTTAAAATAGTATAATCATCTCCGGCAGTAATTAATCCCATCGCAATACCAGCAACTGGTGCTTTAATAGGAACTCCTGCTGCCATTAAACTCATACATCCAGCACAAATTGTTGCTTGACTAGAAGAGCCATTACTTTCAAGTACTTCTGATACAACACGAACAGTATATGGAAATTCTTCTTCTGATGGCATTACTTGAAGTAAAGCTCTCTCTCCTAAAGCACCATGTCCTATTTCTCTTCTACCAGGAGCTCCGTATCTACCAGTCTCACCAACTGAGAAAGCTGGGAAATTATAATGTAACATAAATCTTTTTTCAGTTTCCATATCAAGACCATCTAAAATTTGATGTTCTCCTAATGCTCCTAGTGTAGTAATAGCTAAAGCTTGAGTTTGTCCACGCGTAAATAAGGCAGAACCATGAGTTCTAGGAAGTAAATCAATATCAGTAGAAAGAGGTCTAATTTCATCCATTTTTCTACCATCTGCTCTTGTTTTTTCCTTTACCACAATTTGTCTAAAGATTTCATATTCGATTTCTTCTAAAATAAGTTTAACTTTAGTAATTAATTCAACTAATTCTTTTTCTTTTAATTTGTCTTCATTTTCCTTTGTATATTTTTCTACAACACTTTCTTTAATTTCATCAATTCTAGCATATTTTTCTAGTTTATCTTTAATTCTCAAAGCGTCTGATAAATCTTTTTCAGCTAAGTTTCTAACTTCACTACGAAGTTCGTCTGTTAATTCTAGAACTTCATATTCCATCTTAGCATCACCAATTTCAGCTATAATTTCTTCTTGGAAAGCTACTAATTCTTTAATTGCTTCATGTCCAAACATTAACGCCTTTAACATTAAATCTTCAGATACTTGTTTAGCACCTGCTTCAACCATATTAATAGCATATTTAGTACCAGCTACTGTTAAATCAAGTTCTGATTTTTCTAATTCATCTGGTGTTGGATTAATAATAAATTCATTATCTACATATCCAACTTTAACACCCGCAATTGGTCCATCAAATGGAATTTTACTAATACAAGTTGATAAACTAGAACCAAACATAGCAGTTAATTCTGGTGAATAATCAGGATCAACTGATAATACCGTATTAACAATCTGTACTTCATTTTTAAAGTCTTCTGGGAACATTGGTCTCATAGGTCTATCAATCATACGAGCAGCAAGTGTTCCTTTTTCAGTAGGACGACCTTCTCTTTTAATAAATCCCCCTGGAATTTTTCCAACAGCATATAATTTTTCATTATATAAAACCATTAATGAAAAAAAATCTGATAAAACATTAGCTGTTTTACTAACAACAGCAGTAGATAGAATTACCGTATCACCGTATCTAACTAATACAGCACCATCTGCTTGTTTTGCTACTTCACCATGTTCTACTACTATTTTTTTTCCTCTAAAATCAAACTCAAATACTTTTTTCATATATTACTCCCTTCATTTTTAATTTAATTATTTATAATTATTATGTTACTAATTCAGCATAAATCTTTACTCAAAATTTATCAGTTTTTATTAACATTTTAGCTCTAGTTATAAAATCATTTTCCACTTCTGTAGAATTTCTTTCATAGAAAACTAAGTCATCGCTGGTTATGCTAGAAGAATCAGGTTTCATTAATTTTGCCCATTCCAATTCAAAGCAAGCATTATCAACAATTTTTAGTTTATTCTCTATTTCTTTATTAGCATCAGATAATCCAAATCTTTTAAAAATAACATTTTGAAAAGATTTTTCATACATTTTATATTCTATCAATTGTTTCTTTAGGGGTGTAACTACATCCCCTAAATATGCTTCACTTGCATCATGTAATAAAGTATATAATTTTAAATCATCATCGTAACCCAAACTATCAGCTATCTTTAAACAATTTATTGAATGTTCCCCAACACTATAGAAATGTTTGCATTGACCATTAAAACGACACAGTAAAGATAAAGAATGGGCAATATCTTGAAGTTTTATTTTATCTTCTGTAAGAATATCATCAAAATAGATTATAATACCTGAATATGTTTGAAAATATCTCTTTCCACACTCCATAAATTAAATCCTCTAATCAAAAAATAAAGACACTAAAAAATAGTGCCTAGATTTCATTATAATTATTTTCTTAATCCTAATTTGCTAACGATGTCACGATATCTTTGAACATCTTTCTTAGCTAAATAGTTAAGCATACTTCTTCTTTGTCCAACTTTCTTTAAAAGTCCACGACGAGAATGATGATCATGAGTATGTACTTTTAAATGCTCAGTTAACTCTTTTATTTCTTCAGTTAAGATAGCAATTTGTACTTCACAAGATCCTGTATCTTTTTCATCTCTTGCATACTTTTTAATTAAAGCTTGCTTTGTTTCTTTAGTTAAAGCCATTTCAATTCCTCCTCATATATTTATTTGCCTTTACCAAGTGATGGTCGGAATTTTCTCCATAACCTAGAAAAGGTACACGTATAATATACTAAATATTTATATAAAAAGCAAGTATTTTATAAATTTATTATTTAATAATAATTAAATTAGATACCTATCAAGATCTTAATTTAAACTCTTTTTCATATATAAAACTGTACCACTTAATCCAATAATAGAAACAAAACACAAGCATACATATGATAAAATATTATCACCTGTACTTGGATTTTCTACACTAGAACCACTCTCAGTTGGTATAGAATTAATAGTAAAAGTAGTTTCATCACTAGCACCATTTGTGTATGTTGCTTTTAATTTATAAGTACCAGCATTCAATGTTTTTAAATATTCATTACTTAAAGTAATAATAGTACTACCCTCAATAACAGTATAATTATCTGAAGATAATTCAATATCATTTACATATAGTTTATCAAATAAACTATATAATCCATTCAATTTAAATACTAGTTCTTTACTTTCGTAAGTAGCATCTTTTCCAGATATAAACTCATACTTTTCTGGTTCAGTTTCAATTATAATTTCTAAATTTGATACGATGTTTGATAAAGTTAGCTTGCCATCTACTAAATCAGAAACCTTATCTACTCCATTTATTTTAACTGATTTAACTTTATAGCCTGCATCAGTTGTAATAGTTAATTCTCTACTACTACCATACTCAACATTAGTTGGTTCTGATAAACTAACACTACCATTTTTG
Source organism: uncultured Bacilli bacterium (assembly GCA_934148875.1). Classification (GTDB taxonomy): domain Bacteria; phylum Bacillota_I; class Bacilli_A; order RF39; family UBA660; genus Alloscybalousia. The sequence goes on along the minus strand of CAKPDJ010000053.1, from coordinate 1,263 downwards.
TTAATAGTTGTTGTAACATTAAAAGTTTTTACCTTTAAATCTCTTATTGCATTCGCTAAATTAACTGCATATTCATCAACAATACTTTGCTCTAAAAAGTTTTTATCTCTTGTTATAGCTGATTTAACATTATTTAAATTTGCTACAGAATCATCTGTGTATTTAGCTAAATCAGTTGGAATATTAGCAAGTTGAGTATCTACTGCTGTATAATCTGCACTATCAATATGTAATTCTCTAACATCATTATTTGGATTAAATCCATAAATTTTTGCGCCTTTTTTAGCTGTAATACTTGTTTTTTTGGTAATAGTAATAGTTCCATTAGCAGAATAAATACCTAAATTACTATCTTTAAAATCTATTGATGAACCATCAATTATTACATTTTTAGCAATATCAAAACTATCATCCTTATATCCTGCGTATATTGCAGCTACAGGAGAACTAATATTTATTTTTCCACCTGTAATATTAACACCTACTATTGGTTGTTCAGACCCAATACCAGGTACAAATATACCAACACTACTAACAGTTAAATTAACTTCTCCAGCTGATATAGAAATCTTACCATTTGCATAAAGACCTTCAACATAATAAGCATTAGGTGATGCATTAACTGTATCAACAGTTACTTCCCCACCTGTTATTGCAATTTGTTCCAATGCCAATATAGAACCGCCAACAGCCTTAACTTTACCTGAGGCAATAGTTAAATTAACAAACTCAACTGCTGGATCAACACCAGTTACAGTAAGTTCTAAACTTCCATCACCACTTATAGTAACAGTACCAGTATTTTTTGATGAACCTAATCGTGAAATTGCCTTTTTATTTGATGAAATTTTATTTTCACCAACTAAATTAATAGTAAAATCTTTGTCACTTGGTATAACTATTGCGTTTTCATCATTAACATTGAAATTAATACCTGTTAAAGTTAAAATACTATTTGTTGCATCCCATTTCCATCCTTCTGATGCATCTCCTTGATCGTTTGTTAAATCCATATTTATTAAATCAAGCTTTGTTGTTCTTTCAATCGAACTTGCATTAACTACACTTGGTATAACAAATAAAGTCATTAACAAGATAAACATAATTCTAAATTTTTTCATTATTTTTCCCTCCTAGTTGCATATTGTAACATATTTAAGAAAAATATACTACATATTTAAAATTTTGATAGTGTAAAATAATTTGGGGTAAGACATAAAAAAAGAAAAACCTTTGTTATAATAAATTTGAGAAACATAATAA
>CAKPDJ010000052.1 GCA_934148875.1 uncultured Bacilli bacterium | reverse complement strand
TTCTTGAAGTGAAGTGATTTTTTTATTAATAGCATCTTTTAATTGCTTAGCCTCTTCACCACTATTTTTAGGTAATCGTGGTAGTGATATATCTAAACTATTTTTTATTTCGTCATAATTACTTGCATTTAATAATGGTTCCAACACTTCATAGTAATCATAATAATCATCACCATCTAATATTAATTCTAACTTTTGAAGTAAACTACTAATTTTAGAAATATTGTCCTTTAATAATTCTTCGTATTCTAATACTCTATTATTTATTATTTGATTACTATAATATTCATTAATATATGTTTCTAAATACTTGCTTTTATCGTACTTTAAATCAAGCTTATTATTTAAATCTAAAATATATTTTTTTATTTCTGCATCATCACGTAAACAGAAATCAGTTATCATTTTTTCAAAATGGGGATTACTATTTTTATAGAAATAATCAAATATTTCATCAACAGTTTCTTTCTTTAAGAGATTTATAACATTTTCATCAACTATCGTAATATTTTGAGAAAGATTTAGTCTATCATGATATTTTTTAACTACTGATAAAGCAAATGAATCAAAAGTAGTAATATATGCTTTATCTATTCGATTTAGTTGTTCGGTTAATCCTGCTTTACTAATTTTATTACGAATTCTTAACATCATTTCATAAGCTGCTGCCTTAGTAAAAGTTAATATTAATATTTGGTCAATATTAACGCCCTCTTTTACTTTTCGTAAGGCTCTTTCTGATAAAACGGCTGTCTTACCACTGCCAGCACCGGCACTTACTAAAATATTACTATTTTCTAAATCAATTGCTTGTTGTTGTTCTTCAGTCCATCTTGGCATAATTCCCTCCTACTCACTTAAAAAATCTAAATTTTGATGCTTAGGTAATTCGACTATATCCTCTTCTTTTTTATAGCAAATATCACGATAGCTACAAAATTCACAACCTATGTTATCTTTATCAATCTTTTTAGGATTGATATTAAAATTGCCTTCTAAAATATTATTAACTGCTTTATTAATGTTATCGTCCACTAATTTGTCAATCATATCTATCTGTTTATTATTTAATACTTTTGAATAGGCATAAAAGCCTTCTTTTTTCTTTTTTAATCCGCTTATCATAGCACTATCTTGATAAGTAAAATCAAATTTTTCTAATAATTCTTCATCATCTATTGAGTATCCAACTAATTTAAGAGCATTTTCCTTTAACTCATCTAAAGTTTTATCATTAACTACCTTCATATCTTTGTTTATTATTTTCTGTAAATAAAAACCAACTATTTCCATATTTGGAAATAAATCACTTCTTTTAGCAAAATATAAATATATAGGAAGCTGCATTCCGATTCCGTATATAATATTATTTAAATTAGAAGGTAAATGCCCTGTTTTATAATCAATAATACTTACTAGTGTTCTATTATTTTCTTTTAAATAACTAATTTTATCTACTATACCAACAAAATTAGTAGGAATATTATAAGAATTACTAATGTTTAAACTAAATCTCTTTTCATATAAAAATTCATTAAAGCCAGTATAAGATAACTGTTTTTTTATTATCGCAATATCATATTTCAACTCGCCTTTTAGTTTTTCTAATAAAATTAATTTAGATAATGTAAATTCATATTTATTTGCTTCTTCATTCCATGATTTATCAAAGTCAAAATCATCTTTAAAACATTTAGATAAGACGTAATGAAAAATATTACCAATGTTTTGATAAAATTCGTCAAAGTTTTCTTGATTAATTTTTAAGATGCTACTAATGTAATAGCGAAAACTACAACGATAATACTCATCTATTGTGGAATATGAAACAGTAAAAGGTTTTTTTAAATAATTATGCAATTCATTTTTATCAATTCCAGTAAATTGGTTATTGTATTCACGATAATTGATATTAGGATAATTATAACGCAGTAAATCCAATTCTTCACTATGAATACCATATTTATAATAATTATCATATTCTTTAGCTAGTACCATTTTATTAAGTAAATTGGATACGTTAAAACTTACTTTATTATTTTTTATCACTTGGTAATTTTCTTCTTCAATTATAATAGATGGATTATATGATTCAAAAACAGTTTTTTCTTTATATGATATAAATAGATTGGTAGCAATATTTAGATTGTTTTTAAGTAACAAAATGTTATTAATATTACTTTCGTTGCTTGTAAATAAGCCAAGTGTTTCTTTCATTTTATCTGTAAGTAGTTCTTCATCTTTACAAATAACTGGGTAGTTTTCTTTATTAAAACCTAGTAAATAACCATAATCGTTAGGTGTTAATGTTTCTATTGGTACACATGTAACAGCATTTTTAATTATATTATTAGCTAAAAAACTATTTTTTAAGTCATATTCTAGTAAATCATATAAATATTTACTTTCTACTTCTATATCAATATATTCATTAAAAATAGCAATAACTTGATTAATAATTGATTGGTCATACTTATCTTTAATAGAGGTGATTATTTCATCAAAAGACATATTATTTTTAACTAATTCTAATATTTCTTTACCTACTGGGATATTATATAAAGCTATTTTTTCATCAACCACTACTGGGATATGACACCAATTAAATATTCTTTTTAGTGGTTCTATATACTCATTGCTAGGTGTTACTAATTTGATATTTTGAATAGCTATACCTTTGTCTAAATTATTTTTTATAGATTGACATACATACAATAATTCATCCTCAATACTGGTAAATCCATAAACAATATGCTGCTTTTTGGTATTAATATTGTAAATAAAATTAACATTATCATACTTATTAAATATTTTTAGATAAAAAGGGTCTAGTTTATAGTATCCATATATGATGATATTAACGTTTTTTAGGTAGTAATTAAATGACTTATCATAAATTAATAAGTTGTTTTCAATTAAATATTTTTTTATGTTTACAAATCTATTTAATTTATCAATATCATATTTTTTATCATCAATATAATAGCAAGCATCTAAATATTCAAGTGCTGTTTCATACTTTAGGTTAAATTTACTCATTAAGCAGTAAATCGTTTTTTTACTAAATTTATATAAGTAACTTTCTCTAAATTCTTTTAGGTCCATAACTTTGAAAGATATTAATTCTTTGCTACTATTTATATTCTCAACTACTGTTTTTTTTAGATAGTTAGGACAAATTATTAAGTTATTTTCTTTTAAATGTTCTGTTATCACAATATCACCACATCTTCTATGTTTATTATATCAAATGATGCATTTGAATACTAGTTAAAAGCAAAGAAAAAACATACCTCTTAAGGTATGCTTTAATTTTAATTACTGAGTTACAACAGTAGCATTAGCATATACATTAACAGTTACAGTAAATGTTTGACCACTATATAAATATAGTTGTTCACTTGCTTCATAACCAGCACGTTCTGCTTCAGTTGCTGCAGTGTATTCTGCTTCAGTCATAGCAGTTTTAGTAGTATTATTTACATAAGCAATTCTTGTATAGTTAGCTTTTTCTGTTTCACTTAAACTATAATACTTAGTTGAAGTAATTAAAGTTTTATCAGTGTTATGCTTAAATTCTAATGGTGAATAATCAATTGCACTATCTTCATCTCCTGATACCCACATTCTTAATCTAAAGTCTTGTGAATATGCACTGCTTTCTGCTGGAACTGTACCATTATAAATTGTTTTTTCTGTAGCTATACTTGTATCAACTTTTCCAGTTTGAGTAAGACTACCAAATGTTTTAACAACATCACCGTTAACTGTTAATGGTGAAGCGGTTTCAACATCTCCGTTAACTGTAGTTAAATATAATTTTACTTGATCAGCTAAAGCTTCGTTTGAACCATTTTTCATTCTAGCTGTTACTTCATATGGAACACTAGCTTTTCCAGTTGAAGTTGCAGTTATTTTGAAATCAAATACATTATTTGTTCCTGTTAATGCTTTTCCGTCAGTATCGCTCATTGGTAAGGCATCAGTAATTTGAATACCATTTCCCTCTTTAGATGTAAGTTCATCATATAGGAATGTTATGGTAGTCGTAGTTATAGTGTTTTCTGTTGTTCCTTCTTTTACGTAAGAAAAGAATGCATATGTTACTCCAGCAGTAATTAATACTAAACTTAGAACTCCAAGTACTGACAGCATAATACCAGTTGTTTTTTTCTTGTTCATTTCTATCCTCCTACAACATATTTTAGATATCTTCATATCCTATATTTATTATAACAGAGAAACATATTTTTTCAATAGTCTTTTTAATTATTTTTGTTTTTTAAAACAATTTCTCGTACTCACCTATTTCCTGTTGCAAATTTATATTATTATTAATATTAATAAAATAATCATATCTAAAAATAGCATAACCTGTATAGTTAATTATGTTTCTGGCAACTTGGATTTGTTTTCTTATAATGTTACTATTTTCTATCCATTCATATTTACCTGCTTTAGCATATTTATCTATTGTACCAGCCTTATATAAAGATAATGCTGTAATTAGTTTAGTATCATTTTTTATCAAGCTATTCCATTCATTAAGGGTTTTTATAAAGGGCCTAGTTTCATTATTAAAGCCATAATATAATTGAGGCATTATGTAATCTATGTAACCCTCTTCTGATAGCCAAGTCTTAACATCAGCATAATGAATATTATAATTATTGTCTAGGTTACCATCTGGCGATATACCAAACTGAATTTTATTATTTATTTCTTTTATGCTTTTATATATTCCACTAACTAATTCATTTACTTTATTTAATCTATAATCTGTTAGAGAAATTTGTGATGCAACTTTTTGATAATTTTCTAAATCAATTGTATCATCAGGATAAAAATAATCATCAAGTAAAATACCATCAATTTTATAATTTCTTACTATTTCTTTTACTCCTTCAATTATTAAATTTATAACTTCTTCACTACTAGGATTATAAAATATTCCTTTGTCTTTAATAATTTTAACGTTATTAGTGTTTAACCATTTATATGCTGGATTAGTATTAGATAACTTTGTTGTATCGGTATCATTTGATATACGATATGGATTAATCCAGGCATATAATTCAATATTATTTTTTTTAGCTTGCGATATAAAATAAGCTAAAACATCTATACTCGGTTTATCACCTTGATTAGAAACTATTGTGTATGATGATGGAAAAATTTCAGAATTATAAATGCTATCGGAAAATGGCCTTACTTGCAAATAAATACGGTTGAAATAATATTTTTTTACATTATCTATTATATTGTTTATTTCGCTTTTGGTTTCTATTTCACTTTTATTCTTTAAATGATTTAAACATTCGATATATGAAATAAAAATTCCTCTACTTTCAACTGGATTAGATTTAGTTTTCATATTATATAATTTTGACATACAAAAAGCAGTAATTACAATTACTGCTATAATATATATTTTTTTCATAAGATCACCTATTACATCCTATGTACAAGCTCTAAATTTATACTATTTTTTAGGTCTAATGATTACAGTAGATGTATTAGTAAAATCTATATTTTTTAACATATTATTATATTCTTCTTTGTTTAAACTACGGAAAATATCTATTCTATCGGAAATTATTTTACCATATTCAAGTATATCGCTAACTGTATTTTCTAATGTCATGTTGATATTATCAATCATAATTACTTCTGATGATATCCATACTTTTTTCAATCTATTTATATCTTCTTCAGAAACATCAATGTTAGAAAGTTCTTTCTTTAACTTATTGATAAGTTCTTCTGGTTTCTCGCTTTCAGCCTTGAATGTAATTATTAAATAATTTCCAATAAGTTCTCTTTCAGTATAAAAAGATGTTATTAGTTGTTCTTTCTTTAATTCCTCACGACATATTGATGATAGTCCAAATTTTATATTAAGCATCATTCCGATATATAGTCCAAACAAATAAGGATTGTCAATATTTTTTAATGGTATTTTAATTCCATAGCCAACCTTAGTGGTAGCAACAGGAAGTTCTAACTCTACCTTTTTACTATTTACTTCTAATGGTTCTTCTTCACTAAATACTTCTATTTTAAAATTTGATTTAGCTTTTTTTAATGTTTCATTTTTCTTGATAGTATTTAATGCTATTTCTTTATCAAAATCACCACTAATAACTAAAACCATGTTACTTGGTTGATAAAAGGTATAGTAAGTATCATACAAATCCTCTTTGGTAATTTTAGAAATTGATTCTACTGTTCCAGCAATATCTACTCTGTGATTATCTTTTTTAAAAAGTGCTTTTTTTAATTCTTCTTCAAAAGTCCAATCTACTTCATCATCATACTGTTTGATTTCCTCAGCAATTATGCCTTTTTCTTTTTCTACATTTTCATCAGTAAAATAAGGACTACCAACAAAATCAAGCAAGTAATTTAAATTTTCTTCAAAAGCTTTATTTCCTTCAAAATAATATCTAGTACACTCAAAATTGGTAGAAGCATTAGAATAGGTTCCTGTTTTTGATGCAAAAGTAAATGGATCAATACCATCTTCCTGTTCAAACATTTTATGCTCTAAAAAGTGAGCAATTCCATCTGGAACAGTAATTTTATCTTTTTTTCCATAAGGAATAAATGTTGTTTGTATAGAACCATACTTAGTTAGGTAATGGATAGCATAATTGCTTTTATTCTTATATGGAATCATATATACTTCTAGGCCATTTTCTAACTTTTCATAGTATATGTTTTGATCTAAGCCATTAAGCACAATTGTTTTCATTATCTGTTACTCCTTCCAACAAAAAGATAGTATCTATTTTGATTTTTTTAGCTACATTAATTATATCTTTTTTGGTAACTTTCATTATTTCTTTTTTTCGTTCTTCTATATTTCCTAAATTTAATAAATCTTTAGCTAAGTATGTTTCAATAATAGCATTTTCATTATCTTCTATTTCCTTTAATAGAGATAAGTAATTCTCTTTTACTACTTGAATGTGTTCATCGGTAAAATTACCAAGTTCCATTTCTTTCATCAACTTTTTGATTAACTTTATAGTTTTTTGGTAATGTTCTTTAGATATACCAGCTTTTATAATCATTAAACTATCAAGTTTATTTAAAGATGAATAAACATAATAAGCTAATGAATTCTGTTCACGGATGATTTGGAAAAATTTTGATTCACTATTACCGCCTAATATCATATTATAAACGGTTAATACGTAGTTCCTTTCAAATTCTGTTAATGAACCAATTTTGCAACCAATAGATAATTTTGATTGATTTCCTTCTATTTTTTCATTAACTGTTTTAATTTTGGAAGGTAATTTATCATGTTCTATTAACTGTAGTTCTTTAGGCCTTTTGTATGTTGGAAAAGAAAAATAATTTTTGAATAGTTTTTCTATTTCATTACTATCAATGTTACCAATAACATAAATGTCTACTAAACTGTTATTTATAACATTATTATAATAATCTATTAATTTATCTTTGGTTAATGTATTTAAATCTTCCATGTAACCAAATTCTCTATATCCATATGGCATATCACTATCCATTTCTTCTAACATTCTAACAACACTATAAGTAGTAGGATTTTCTTTTATTTCTTTCATACTATTAGCAACGCTATCATATAAATATCTAAATGCTTCATTGAAACAAGTGTTGTTTTTAAAGTTAGGATGAAAAACAATTTCTGATAAGAATTTTATACTTTCTTCTAACATTCCTTTTTCAGTATATTTTTCATTTAACATAGACATACAAAAATTAATCATATTAAATTTGCCAGAACGGTATGATTTGGTATATACATTAACAGCATATAAGTCCTGTGCTTTTAAAACAAGTTCTCTCTTAGTTGGATATTTTTCGGTTGAATAAGTTAGAAATGATGCTAATACATTTCGTAAAGTTATTTCTTCTTTTTTTATCTTGTCACGTAAACATACCCGAATAGTAATTGTTTTAAAACGGTCAGTTTTTATTGTATGTAAATTAAATGACATCATATCTATCTTCTTATATTCAATGTTCATGGTGTTCACCTCTTTCTTATTATGTACATTATATTATTAATTATCACTACTACATTTATATTATAACAAACTTTTAAATAATTTTACTATAAGTATTTATATTTTCTAAGTATTGTGTTAATATAAGCAGAAAAAAGGTGGTTAATTACGCATTATAATTGGAATATACATGAAATTCGCAATAGTATTAGAGGCTTGGAAGAATTAGTTAGAAATGGTCAAAATAGTGAATTAATACTTGATCATATCGCACAGTATCATATGATGCTTAGTTGTGTTACTAAAGGCGGAGATGGCGAATTTGATAGTAGTGAAATAAGTATGAAAGATTTAAATGAATATTTCTTTGAAAATATAGCTAGAAAAGACTGCAGACTCGCAAGTTTATTGATAAATAGTTATAATATTGTTGAACATTATACTAGTGATAATCTAGCTACAATTGTAGTTTGCGATAATGATACTTTAATTAGTAACACGGAAACCTTTCTAAGGGAATATACAAATGAACATATTTATGGTAAATATTTAAAATTAAAACAAGAAAATCCTAATTATTTGCATATTACTAAATTAAAAAGTGCTGATAGTCCATGTCGTGGTATAACCTTTAATGATAGTATATTTCAAAAGAAAAAAATTATTTTATTTCGTGATAATACATTTATGGATTTAGTTAGTCTTCCTCATGAATTATTCCATGTTGTATTTAATGACTATGATTGTGATAAAAGAGCTAGTTATCAAAGTTATTATGCAAGTGAAATTGAAGGAAGTTTAGCTAACTTATTAGCCACTGAGTTTTATAGGGAATCATTACCAGATATTAGTAAAGAATGTGAGGAACACTTTTTATTGGAATATAAGCAACAGTTAATACAATTAATTGTTGGTTTTAGTTATTTAAAGTCATGTAATGATAGTAATAATTTACGCAAAAATAAATTTGATAAAATGTTAAGATATTATGGTCTAAAGGTAAATGGTGAAAAAACATTGAGGTCATATATGAATGATACCTGTGAAGAAATAATAAATTATACATTATCATATTTAGCTTCTATAGATTTACTAGAAATATATAAAAAGGATAAAGAATTAGCTCTTTATCTATTAAGAAATATTTGCTATATTCAGCAAGATGATGATGTATTAGGTATATTTAGAAGAAATCATATTACTTTTATGGATGATGACTATAAAAATTTTAGAGAGTATGTAAAAAGGATAGAAAGAAATCAGTAATCTTGGTTCTATAATAAATAGTGTTGGTGAGAAAAATCACTGACATTATTTTTAGTTAATAAAAAAGAGTCATATCAGA
>CAKPDJ010000051.1 GCA_934148875.1 uncultured Bacilli bacterium | reverse complement strand
TTTTGATGTGGTGAATTATGGAATTAAGAAAAATAAAAGTAACTTTAATAACCAATACTACTAAAGAAGAATATAATCTATTAGGTAAATATGATTTATCTAAAAATATAATTACTTATAATGAAAATAAACAGTTACAAACTAAAGTAATATTAGACTTAAATAGTAGAAGATTAACTAGAGATAACAAGGATTTAAAAGTAGATTTATTGTTTGATGAAAATGGTTCAACAGCTAATGAATTATTTATTAAAGAACTAAATAAGTATTTAACCGTCAAAATAAAAACAGAATCTTATAATTTAACAGAAAATAGTGTTGAAATAGTATATATAATTCTAGATAGTAATGATAAAATTACTTACAAAATAGAATTTTAGGAGGAAATATGAGTATTGTTAAAGAAGTAGAAACCAATATAAAAAATCATATTATAAAAGCTGGATACAATGTTGATAATGTTATTTTGGAGCCAACAAGTAGAAAAGATTTAGGTGAATATCAAATTAATACAGCTTTTAGTTTAGGTAAAGAAAATCATTGTAATCCTAGATTAGTTGCTGAAAATATAGTAAGAGAATTAGAAACTGATTCTAACTTTAAAAATATTAATATTGCTGGACCTGGTTTTATTAATATTAGTTTTACTGATGAATTTTATTTAAATTCTATGAATAAAATGTTAGAAAATATTGAAACTAATATTGACAAAAGTAATAGTAAGTTAATTTTTATGGATTATGGTGGAGCTAATATTGCTAAAACTCTTCATGTTGGACATTTAAGAAGTGCCGATATTGGAGAAGCTATTAAAAGACTTACTACTACTTTGGGTTACAAAGTAATTAGTGATGTTCATTTTGGAGATATTGGAAGACAATCTGGTATGGTTATCTATGAAATGCATGAAAGATATCCTGACTTGGTATATTTTAAAGAAGATTATAATGGTGAAGATGAAGAATTACCTATCACTGAAAAAGATCTTCAAGAAATATATCCATATGCATCTAATAAAGCCAAAGAAAATGAACAGATAATGGAAAAAGTTCATGAAATTACTATTCAAATTGAAAATGGTCATAAAGGTTATACTGCACTATGGAATAAGATTAAAGAACTATCAATTAAAGATATTAAAAGTATCTATAAGAGATTAAATACTACTTTTGATTTATATGAAGGTGAAACAGATTGCTACCCATATATTCCTAAAGTCATTGAAATATTAAAAGATAAACATCTTTTATATGAAAGTGAAGGTGCAATGGTAGTAGATGTCAAAGAAGAAACTGATACCGAACCAATGCCACCACTAGTAGTTCTAAAAGCAAATGGTGGAACTGTTTATCAAACTAGAGAATTAGCTACATTATTATCAAGGAAAGAAAGATTTCATCCTGATGAAATATGGTATTTCACTGATAATCGTCAAGAACTATACTTTAAACAAGTATTTCGTGTAGCTAAAAAAGCCGGCATAGTACCAGAAACAACCGAATTAAAATTCTTTGGTTTTGGTACCATGAATGGTAGTGATGGTAAGCCATTTAAAACCCGTGCTGGTGGTGTAATGAACTTAACTGATTTAATGAATATGGTAAAAGAAATAACTGCTAGTAAAATTAATACTGACTTAGTTAGCGAAGAAGACAAAGATGAAACAAGCGAAAAAATATCTATAGCTGCTTTAAAATATGCTGATTTACTACCATTTAGAAGTAAAGATTTTATTTTTGATGTAAGTAAATTTGCTGATTTAGATGGAAAGACTGGTCCATATTTATTATATTCAACAGTACGTATTAAATCTTTATTAGAAAAATCAAATGAAGATTTATCTAATTTAAAACTAAAAGTAATAACTACTGAAACGGAAAAAGAAGTTATGCGTACATTATTAGAATTACCAACTATCTTAAATAGTTCTTTTGAATCAAAATCTGTAAATGATATAACTGATTATTTATATAGACTAACAAGTAGTTATAATAAATTTTATTCAGAAAATCATATTTTAACCTGCAATGATAATGCTCAAAAGGAATCTTGGTTAGCTTTATCTAAGTTAGTTCGAAATACAAATTTATTGCTTTTAAATATTTTAGCGATAGAAGTTCCAGAAAAAATGTAAAATATATTGCATTTTATATAGAATAATGATATAAGTTTAAATGATAAAAAAAGAAATCAATTAGTTTAAATATATTAGGAGGAAATACCATGAGTATTAAAAATATGACTAAAGAAGATCTTGAATTATTATCTAATAAAGATATTACTAATTTATTATTAGAGGAAAAAGGAAAACAATCAACCCCCGATTTATTTAAAAAAATCATAAAACTATTAGATTTACCAGAAAGTACATTTGATCAAAAAATAGGTGATTATTATACTTCATTAACTACTGATAAGAGATTTATTTTATTGGAAGATGGTAAATGGGACTTAAGAAGTAGACATACATCAGATAAAGTAATAAAAGTTGATGATGAAGAAGATGAAGATATTGAAGAAGTAGAAGAAGAGGAACAGGAAGAAGAAACTGATGATTTTGATTCCATTGATAATGATGAAGATGACATTGATGATGACGACGATGATTTAAAAGATTTAGTTGTTTTAGATGAAGACGAAATGGATACAGAATAGAATATAAGTACATAAGGAAAACTTGTGTACTTTTTGTTTATAACGGTAATTAATAAAGAAAGGAAAAATACTTTTAATTAAAAAGAATGGTGGACTATATGATGGTAAACTAGATTTGCCAGGTGGCACTATTGAATTTTGCTAAAGACCTGCAGAAATATTAAAAAGAGAGTTAATGGAAGAAGTTGGAATTGAAATAAATGAATACGAATTCTATGATATTGAAAGTTCAAATAAAAACAGTATCAGAAATTGCTATTTTAGAATTAGAAAAATTATGATACATGAAAATATAAAGAAGATATTCTAAACCAAGTAATTTAAAAAGTAAACTTTTTGATAACAAACGATTGAAAAATATAGCAATTTATGTTACAATATGCACAATTTAGGGGGATAGTATGAATATATTAGCAGAAGAGCAAAAAAAAATATATGAAGATGGAATTAGCGAAATAGAAAGGTTAGAAAGAGAAAAGAAATTTTTAAAATTATATTACGAATTAAGAGAAAAGGAAGATAAAAAAATTTGGAGTAAACTAACATTAGAACAGAGAAAAGATCTTCATTGGTTAATATTAGCAGTTTATAAATTAAAAAATCGTTTGGGTGGTTTTAGTTATAATCTAATAAAGGATGAAAGAGTTAAAACTGAAAGACCAATAATCTTTGCTGTAACACATGTTGGAAAATTTGATATTGAAGTTGTTAGTGAAGCTATTAAGGATCATTATTATTTACTATCTGGAGATTATGAACATCTACAAGGAATAGTAGATGCACCATTTTTAGGGCTTAATGGAGTTTTTTATTTCAATGAAAAAGTAAAAGAAGATAGAGTATCAGTAACTAACAGAATGATAGATCACTTAATTTCTGGAGGGAATTTAATGTATTTTCCAGAAGGAACATGGAATCTAACACCCAATTTACCAGTATTACCATGTTATTGGGGTATAATAGATATTGCTAGAAAAAGTAATGCAATTATTATACCTGTAGGAGCAGATCAAGTTGGAAAACTATTTACAGTAAATATTGGAAAAAATTTTGATGTAAATCTATATGAAAATACAATAGAAGGTAAAAAACAAGCAATTGATGATTTGAGAGATACTTTAGCAACTCTAAAATGGGAAATTTGGGAATCATATGGTTTAACTGTTAGAAAAGATTTAAATGAAAATGAATGGCAAGATTATGTAGCAAAAAGATTTGAAGAATGGCCATATTTTAATGAAAAATATATAGAGGGTTTAATATATAAACCAAAAGATACTGAGAGTAGAGAAGAAGTTTATGGACCAGTAAAAAAGTTAGTTCCAAATAAAAATAATGCCTTTTTATTTAATAAAAGATTAGAAGATAGTATTTTGAAATGATATACTATCTTTTTAATTGATATTAGTTTTAAGTTATGATATATTAAACTAGAGAATAACGAGGTGTTAACTATGACAAATGGCTATCTAACATCATTGGCTCTAACAATATCAATAATTATCTCTACCATTTTTTACCTAAAAAAGGGTGTTAAAAATATAGAAACAAAAATTTTTGAAAAACTATTAATTATTAATATTTTAGAATCTTTAACAACCACCTCAATAGTACTAGTAGCTTTGACAATTAATTCTACTAATATATTTAAATTATTAAATAGAGTAGATGTTATTTTAATAATTACCTGGTGTAGTTTGTTATTTTACTATATTTATAGAATATCAATTAATAAATTTTGTGAAAAAATAAAATATATAATAATTGGTATAAATATAATTATCTATGTATTATCAGCAATTTTGGATGTTACTATAATAAACAGTAATGGCGTTTTAAATTCAACTGGGCCACTAACATATTTGGGGCTATTGGCAGCAACTTTATATATAATTGCTATGATTTGTGTAACATTTTTCTTTAGTAATAAGAATTCAAATTTTGATAAAAATAAATATGTTCCAGTTTATTTTTTTGTTATAATGCTTGTAATAGTTACACTACTTAGAATATTTATACCAGAAATAAATTTTATCTCAATTATGATAAGTTTAGTCAATATGATAATGATGTTTACTATTGAAAATCCCGATCTAAAAATAATAGCAGAGTTAAATATTGCTAAAGATCAAGCAGAAAAAGCTAGTCGTGCAAAAAGTGATTTTTTAAGTAGTATGTCTCATGAAATAAGAACACCACTTAATGCCATAGTGGGATTATCAGAAGATATGGAAAATCGCACAAATTGTCCTGAAGATATGAAAAGTGATCTAAGAGATGTTGTTACTTCTTCACGTATTCTTTTAGAAATAGTAGGAAATATTATTGATATAAATGAAATAGAAAATGGTAAATTAGAAATAATAGAAGCTCCATATAACTTTAAAGAAGAAATAACTTCATTAGCTAAGATAGCCGGAACTAGAATTGGAAATAAAAGTATCGATTATAAAGTAAATATTTCTGAAGATATACCATATGAATTAATAGGTGATAAACAACATATTAAACAAATAATCAATAATTTACTTTCAAATGCTATTAAATATACAGAACAGGGTAAAGTAGAATTAACAGTAAAATGTACTAAAGAAAATAATATATGTAATCTAATAATAATATGTCAAGATACTGGAAAAGGAATAAGGCAGGAATATATAGATAAATTATTTACTAAATTTGAGCGACTAGATGTAGAATTAAATACTACTACTGAAGGTGTAGGATTGGGTTTAGCTATTACTAAAGAACTTGTAAGTATGATGCATGGAAAAATAGATGTAACAAGTAGCCCAAATCAAGGCTCTACTTTTACTGTTTTTATACCACAAAAAATAGGTGTTTTAATGCCTGAAGTTATAGAAAATGCTCAAGTGGATAATGATAAATTATTAAAAAAAGTACTAATAGTAGATGACAATAAATTAAATATTAAAGTAGCGGCTCGTTCTTTAGACAGTCAAGAGTTTGAAATAGAAGAGTGTTATAACGGTCAAGAGTGTCTTGATAAAATATTATCAGGAAATAAGTATGATTTAATTTTAATGGATATAATGATGCCTGTTATGGATGGTGAAGAATGTATTAGTAATCTAAAAAAACTAAATGATTTCACCACCCCAGTAATAGCAGTAACAGCTGACGCAGTCGCTGGTGCTAAAGAGAAATATCTAAGCGAAGGATTTACAGATTATCTAGCTAAACCATTTACCAAAGCTCAAATGAAAGAAAAATTAGATAAGATTTTTCAAAATAATAAAAAAGAAAATATTGTTGCTAATGCACCTTCATATCTTATAACGAATAATCAAGCCATAAAATTATCTAATCATGATGAAATACATAATATTAATAATAAAAGTTAGTAATACAATGTTTGAAATGGTATAATAACAAACAGGTGATATTATGTCTCAAAATCTATCAAAAATAATATTAGGAACTGGTAATTATGCCAGTGTTAAATCAGGTAATACCCTTTCTGTAACTGGTGATGGTGGAAATGCTTGGGGATACTTTGGCCCTGCATACAAGAAATTAGCTCCAAAATTAGTTACATACCTTCCTTACGCTGAAAAATATCAAAAACTAATAGAGTTAAGATTAGATGCATTAAGAGTAAAAGAGTATTTAGAACTTAGAAGACAAATCGAGGATGAATATATAGAAAGTTATTATAATTTAAGACTAAAAAATCTTAACGTAGAAGAATTATTAATTACTTTATATAATAAATTTGGTGATAATATTATATTATTATGTCATGAACCAGTTGAAGAGTTTTGTCATAGAAGATTATTAGCAGATTATATTGAGCTTAAAACCGGAATATACATACCAGAAATAATAACCGAAGAAAATGGTTATATTAAAAAAATCAATCCTATAAGATATAAAAATAGGTTGAATAAAATAATGACAAGAAATATTTATTAACATTAATGAGTAGTAACACTATTCATTTTTGCTTTTTAAATAAATAAGATAATGGTATAATCTTAATAGGAATGGTGATAGTATGGATTTTATAGAAAAAATAAAATTAAAAGCCAAACAAAATAAGAAAACAATCGTACTACCAGAAACTATGGATAATAGAATATTAATAGCAGCTAAAATAATTTTAGAAGAAGAAATTGCCAATATTATTCTAATTGGTAATGAAGAAGAAATTATTAATAAAGATAATTATCTTAAAAAAGCTATTATTATTGATCCAGAAAAAAGTACGTTAACAGAAGAATATATTAATAGGTTAACAGAACTTAGAAAAGATAAAGGAATGACTAAAGATTTAGCTACTAAATTATTATTAGACGATTATATGTATTATGCATGTATGTTAGTATTGGATAGTAAGGCAGATGGAATAGTAAGTGGCGCTTGCCATTCTAGCAGTGATACTTTAAGACCCGCTCTACAGCTTATAAAAACAGCAGCTAATACTAAGCTTGTATCATCTTTCTTTTTAATGGATATTCCCAACTGTAATTATGGTAATAATGGTCTATTTATATTTGCAGATTGTGGTTTAAATCAAAATCCTAATGCAGAAGAACTGGCATATATTGCTTATAATAGTGCTAAAACCTATCAAGAATTAGTTGATGATACCCCATATGTAGCTATGCTTTCACATTCTACTAAAGGTAGTGCTAATCATCCTGATATTGACAAAGTAGTAAATGCTACTAAAATAGCTAAAGAAAAATATCCAGAATACAAAATAGATGGTGAGTTTCAACTAGATACTGCCATAATACCAGAAATAGCTAGACTAAAAGGCGTAACTAGTGAGGTAATAGGTCATGTAAATGTTTTAATATTTCCTAACCTCGACAGTGGTAATATTGGTTATAAACTAGTAGAAAAATTTGCTCATGCTAAAGCATATGGTCCACTTACTCAAGGAATGGCAAAACCAGTAAACGATTTATCTCGTGGTTGTAGCATTGAAGATATTATAGGTGTTGTCGCAATTACTGCTGTTCAGGCACAAAAAAGAATACAAAATAGAAATAATATGTTATAATAAGCAATACAAATAAGCAGAAAAGGTGGGTTAGTAAATATGTCAAATGAAATAAAATGTATGGATTATAACACTACTTTACCATCAGCAAGAATACAGAATATTGATTATGATGAAATTTCTTTTTTTAGAGAAGGCCTAGCTAAAGTAAAAAAGGATGGGAAATATGGTTATATTGATAGAGCAGGTAAAGAAGTAATACCATGTCAATATGATGATGCAGACAGATTTAATATAGGTTTAGCGGCAGTATCAAAGGATGGAAAATACGGTTATATTGATAGAATGGGAAAAGAAGTAATACCATTTAAATACTTTCATGCTAGGAGCTTCTTCGACAATGGTTTAGCAGTGGTATCAGAGCACGATGATATATATACAAAAGTCATAACATCAGGTCATGTATGTTTTGGTCACCGCATTAGCGGATTAATTGATAGAACGGGAAAAGAAATAGTACCATGTAAATATTTTTATATTGGAGACTTTAAAGAAGGTCTAGCTATAGTTGGAGGAAAAGGTGAGTATGGTTATAAGTACGGCTTGATTGATGAAACGGGAAAAGAGATAGTACCATGTCAATATGACGGAGTATATCCATTTAAAGAAGGCCTAGCCATGGTAACGAAGAATCTAAAATCTGGTTATATTGATAGAACAGGTAAAGAAATAGTACCATGTCAATATGATTTTGCTTTTAGTTTTAGTGAAGGATTAGCTCGAGTAGCAAATCGAAATGGTATTTATATTAGTGAAATAGGTCTACCAATAGCAAAATACACAAAATATTATATTGATAAAACAGGAAAAGCAGTAATAACACATCAATATATCGAGGACGACTTTAGTGAAGGTTTAGCTAGAGTGTCCAAGAATGGAAAGTATGGTTATATTGATAAAACAGGTAAAGAAGTAATACCGTGTCAATATACCATGGCTTATGACTTTAATGGAGATTTAGCTAGAGTAGTTAATAAAAGAAGTATTTGGATTGATAAAACAGGTAAAAAGGTATGCGATTATATTGACGACTTTAACGATGGTCTAGCCATAGTAGCAAGGTTAAATAACGATGGCAGGTATATATATGGCTATATTGATAAGACAGGTAAAGAAGTAATACCATGTCAATATGCAAACGCTGATAATTTTAGTGAAGGTTTAGCCAAAGTAGCAAGATTAAGTAACGATGGCAGGTATATATATGGTTATATTGATAAAACAGGTAAAGAAATAGTACCATGTAAATTTTATAATGCTGAAAAATTTAGTAATGGTTTTGCATTACTTGCCAATATGCACTATCTTATTAATAAAATGGGTAAAGAAGTAATTCCAATGCAAAATGATATAATTTTTGTACCTGACGAAAACCTAATAGAAGTTATAAAAAAAGGAGATGGAACAGCCCGTTTTTTTGATAAAGAAGGAAAAGAATTGGTTTCGTCTAAGCATGGTCATTGTTCATATATAGATGAAAACATGTATGTGTTATATTCATTAAATCAAAATCAGGGCTACAAGCAATTATTAATTAATAATCAACCAGATTATCAATACCAGAATAATGAAAACAATAAAATTGTAGAACCATCAGCAATAGAAGAATCAAAACCAGAAAATAAAATAGAAAATAATGAGCCATCTATTGATAATGCTCAATCAGATTGTCAGAAACAAGATAATGAAAATAATAAAATTGTAGAACCATCAGCAATAGAAGAATCAAAACCAGAAAATAAAATAGAAAATAATGAGCCATCTATTGA
>CAKPDJ010000050.1 GCA_934148875.1 uncultured Bacilli bacterium | reverse complement strand
TTAAAAACTGCTTTTAATTTAACATTTCTATTAATTTTAGTTTTAAAATCAAATGGTTTTTCTGCTAAAATGTCTTTCCCATCTTTAACATCAACAATTTCATACCAATCAACAAATGATTCTCCTAAATCTTCTTTGCCCTTAATATTACTTGAATTTATTATTTTATTTTGTTTTTTCCTTATGTTTTTCTTTATGTAAAGGCCCAATTAATTCTATAAAACTTTGATATATTTCATCTATTAATACTTGTTTATCTTTATATTTAGTGCCATATTTTTCAGTATAGTAATTGTCTGTTGTTGGAACTCCACTTGTAGGGTTAACTTCAATGGACCATATATCATGACAACCATCTAAATAAATGGTAACGTTTCCTAGACTATAAAGTTGAATTTCAACAACATTCACTCCTTCATAAACACATTTATTAATAAACTTAGCTTGAGCTAAATATTCTTTAAGACTCATATATTTATCGTAAAAATATTCTTTGTTTGAATCATATTTTCGTGCCACAATTTCTCCATAATAATTCGCTTTTCTATAAAAACTGACAACGTCTCCAACTTCTGATTCCTTAAAAATAAATTCCGGTTTGCCATTGCCATCTCTAGTTATATATAATTTGTCATCATCTGATTTTTGAAGTTCATCTTTATCTTTAAAAGTTAATTTTTTAAGTGTTGATAGCATATCTTCTTTTAAAGTACCATTTTCGATAAGGCTTAACATTTTTAGAGCTTCTTCAAATACTTTAGTTGCTATTCTAATTTGGTCTGTATCCTTATAATTTAGTTCAAGCATTCTTGCAGAAAAATTGTTTACTAAGGATTTATATGTTTCATTAATTTTTGGTTCAAGTCCATCTTGTTTTGCAATAATTTGCATTATTGTGCAACGTAATATATATGTGCCATCTTGTAAACTGATTTTACCATCAATAATTTCTTTTAAAGTCATGTCTCTGACTTCATTAATTTTTTTAATTACCTTAATATTAAGTTTTCTATCAATAGAGTTTATAATATCATCTAGTGTAGTTTCTATTTTTTTATATTCATTCTTAATTTTTTCGAGTCTTTGAACATATTCATCGAACGGACACATTTCATTAATATTACTATATTTTTCTAAGAAAGACTTTGGTATATCTTGACAAAATTTATTTTTATAATCTGAAAATAAATCTGTAATGATCCTTAAACAATCGAAATACGACATTGGTGCATATTTATATATAATATTAAAATTATTTATAGCTTTATTGATTTCTTCAGCATATTTATGTTCTAAAGTTCCTGGTGCATAGTTCCTTTTACTTCTATACACTTCTAGTTTTCTTTTAAGTTCATAATACTGATTAGATTTCTCATTGCTTGTTTCTTTTTGGGCGTTTGTTGTTTTATTTTTTAATGTTTCATATGCAACATTAACTTGCTTCATCATCTCTTCATCTCCACCCTTATCAGGATGCCATTTCATAGATAATTCTCTATATTTTTTCTTTAATTCATCTGCAGTAAATCCTTCAGCTAAGCCAAGGATTGCTAGTGCTTGTTTGTAATCCATAATTACCCCCTTAATTGGTTGGTATTATATCATAAACAAATGTATGTGTCAACTGTTTTTCCGTTTTTTCTATTTTATGTATTTATTTAGAATAACCCTTTTAAACTGTTTTAAAAGTATAAAATTTATGCTATACTTTATGTGTAATATAGGTAGGTGGTATGAAATAGGTAGAAAGAGTTTTTTAATTATTTAGAAAAGGAAGGTGAATGAAATGACTATAATATATATTATAGTTGCTATTATAGCTTTAATGGTTATATATTTATTAGTTTGCTATAATAGTTTTGTAAAATTAAATAATCAGGTAAAAGAAGCTTTTTCAACAATGGATGTTTACTTAAAAAAGAGATGGGATTTAATTCCTAATGTTGTTGAAATTGTGAAAGGGTATGCCAAACATGAAGAAGAAGCTCTAAAAGAAATAGTTAATTTACGAAATGTTCCATATGAAAAAATGAATGATTCTACAAAGGTAGATGTAAATAATAAAATATCACAAAGATTAGGAAAAATAATGGCAATTGTAGAAAATTATCCCGAATTAAAAGCAAATGAAAGTTTTAAAGATTTGAGCAAGCAATTAGTGCAAGTAGAAGATGATATCGCTAATGCCAGAAAATATTATAATGGTGCTGTTAGAGTATATAATAATAAAATTGAAATGTTTCCTAGTAATGTTTTTGCTAAATTATTTGGCTACAAGTCAAAAGCAATGTTTGAAGCTAATACTGATGAGCGCAATAACGTAAAGGTTGAATTGTAGGTCAAAGTATGTATAGTAAAGTTTTTTCAAGTTCAATACCATTTGTGTCTTTTGCTATTCTTTTTATTGTTTTTCAAAGAGTATTTCAAAAAGTTGGAACGTCAGATAGTACGTATAATAAGTTGTATAAGAAAAGTGGTATATTTTTAGCTCTTGGTTTTTTATCAATGATTGTATTTAGTATTATTCTGCTAGATAATAGAGCAAATAGAACATCAGTCCCTACATCTCATGCTGATGGATTTACAATAGAAGAATACAAAATTATTATGGATGTTAGTGAATCAAATTCTGTTGATGTCAAAGAATATATAACAGTTAATTTTTATGAAAGTGGACATCATGGTATATATAAATTTATTCCGTCTTGGTTAGAATACACTAGTAAAGATGGAATAACTCAGTCGAGAAAAGCTAAATTAAGTAATTTAAAAGCAATTGGAGACAACTATACTATAGATACTGTTAGTGGTAAAGAAAGAATTAAAATTGGTAATGCGGATTATGCTCTGCCTGTTGGAAATCGTACTTACGAAATAGATTATACTTATGATATAGGTGCTGATCCTTACAAAAATTTTGATGAATTTATTTTTCATGCATTTGGCG
This sequence comes from uncultured Bacilli bacterium, assembly GCA_934148875.1. Classification (GTDB taxonomy): domain Bacteria; phylum Bacillota_I; class Bacilli_A; order RF39; family UBA660; genus Alloscybalousia. The sequence goes on along the minus strand of CAKPDJ010000050.1, from coordinate 6,567 downwards.
ACTATTGGGGAACAGAAATTAAAAATGCATCAGTAGTAATTAATTTGCCTAGAGCATTCAATTCCAAAAACAGTATAAAATTTTTCGCTGATAAATATAGAAACCAAGATATTACGTCATATGTTAACTATCAAGTTAGTGGAAATACTATTTATGCTAATTTATCATCAAAATATAAATTAAATAATGCTTTAACCATTGACATAGAATTACCCGAAAACTATTTTGTTGGTGAAAGTAATAATTATGGAATAATTTCTTTAACACTTTGCCTTGCATGCATAGTATTTGCAATTTTATCAATTATTTTATGGAGAAAGAATGGAAAAGATTTAAATAAAGTTCCTGGAACTGTTGAATTTTATCCTCCAGAAAATTTAGATGCTGCTGAGATTGGTTATTTACATAAAAGAGATACTGGAAGAAAATTATCAATAGCCTTAATTATAGAATTAGCTAGTAAAGGTTTTATTAAAATAATTGAGTCTGAAGACAGAACTACTCAAACTATTGTTAAATCAAATATTACTGATGTTAGTAAGTATATTAAAAGAGAAATAAAAATTATAAAGTTGAAAGAATATAAAGCTCATTTTATTGATGCGCATTATAAAGCAACTGAAATTATGAAAAAGTATCTTCCTAACGGTATTAATGAAAATGTAATTACTTCAGATTTTAGTAATTTTTATGAAGATTCAAAGTATTTGGTTGATAAGGGTTATATAAAAATTGAAAGTGATAGTATTAATCAATATACTAATGAACAAATTAATGCAATTAAAAATGAACTACTTTTAAATGATTTTAAATATAAGCAAGAAATGAGTTCTAATGAGAAAATAGTTTATGATGCTCTATTTGAAGATGCAGATGAAACAGTTTTATCGAAGAACCATACGTTTTACAAAGTGTTTAATGATGTAGGAGAAAATGTTAGAAATAGTTTTGATGATATAATAAATGATTTAAATTCATATAAATGTATGCTAATTACTAGTTTGGGCTTCTTTATTTGTACAATTCTATGGGGACTTTCATATTGTAAATTTGAAGATTTAAACCCTAAATTAAATATTATATATATTATAGCTTTTGTTTCAAATATAATAACTTTTATTTTTTCTATATTAATGAAAAGAAAAAATTCATATGGGGAACAAATTAAAGCCAAAATAAATGGATTTAAGAAATATATAGAGTTAGCAGAAAAAAGTCAAATAGAAATGTTAGTAGAACAAAATCCTAATTACTTCTATGACATTTTACCATATGCTTACGTTTTGGATGTTTCAAAAAAATGGGTTGAAAAATTTGAAAATATTCCTACTCCAACTAATGATATGGGTAATTTTGATTATAGCAACATTGATTCATTAAATAGTTTATCTGATTCTGTATTCATCCCATCTGATTCATCTGGCTCATCAGGATGCGGTGGAGGATGTTCTTCTTGCGGTGGCGGATGTTCTTCTTGTGGAGGTGGAGGTTCGTGGTAAAGCAATTTGTATTGCAGTGGCACTTGAGTGAAGTATGTAATTTGAAATGCTTACATTGCTATCAAGAAAATCACAAACCTGTTGCATTGTCATACCAAGAATTATTAATAATTCTTGAACAATATAGAGAGCTTTTAAGGAAGTTGAATGTTAAAGGACACGTAAATTTAACTGGTGGAGAGCCATTGTGTTCTCCTTATTTTTTTAAAATATTAGATGAGTTTAAAAAAGACAAAGACTTATATTCGTTTTCTATACTTACAAATGGAACATTAATTAATGATGAAATTGCTAAAAAAATAAGTGAATATAATCCTGAATATGTTCAGGTTAGTCTAGAAGGTGGAAAGAGGACTAACGATTATATAAGAGGAAAAAACGTATATAAAAAAGTAGCCTCTGCTATTAAATGTTTAAAAAAATATAACATCTTTGTTTCAATATCTTTTACTGCAACTAAAATTAATTATAAGGAGTTTCCTAAAGTAGTTAAATTTGCAGAAAAACTTGGTGTTGATAATGTTTGGTCCGATCGATTTATTCCGTTAAATCAAAGTAATGAACTTAACTTGCAGATGACGAGAGAAGAAACAAGTGAGTATTTGAAAATAATGGAAAATGAAAGAATTAAATTGAAAGCTAAAAAAAGTAAAACAAATGTTGCAATGTATAGAGCATTACAATTTCAAATGACTAATGATTATCCATATACTTGTACAGCTGGGAAAAGTCTTTTAACAGTTATGGAAAATGGTGATTTAGTTCCATGTAGAAGAATGCCAATAGTAATTGGAAATTTATTAAAAGACAATATGTATAATTTGTACAAAAATAGTTATGTTTTAAAGGAGATTCAAAAAGATACAATACCAGATGATTGTAAAGACTGTGAACACTCACAAAAATGTTCCGGTGGATTAAAGTGCCTAACCTATGCATTATATAAAGACTTAAACCATAAAGATGTAGGCTGTTCAAAATAAAAAATATTATTTTAATATAATATATAAGTCACAATTTTCTGATGTAGAATTGTGGCTTTTTATATGCCTTTACTTATTTTAAACTCACTAGTTTTTGTCGTTAGTATGTTAATTGCTTTTTTCCATAATAAAAACTAACCATTTCTAGTTAGTATTTATTAATCTTAAAAATAATTTATGAGTTTTCTATTAATATGAGAGATGGCTGAATAAGTATGCAGTACACAACTTTTTTCAAAACTCTTAATATATAAATAATATAACAGATTTATTTTAATCCTACGATTCATAGGATGACTTCTTTTTATAATTATAATAAGATGTTTTTAGAAAGAAGGAATTTTATGAGACAAAAATTTATGAATTATTATACTTTAACTATGTTGATATTGTTTGTAACTTATAATTTATTTTTAGAGAGTTTAAAAATTTATGGATTGCTATATAAAATATTTATGTTTATTTTAATAATAGTAAATGGAATTATTTTAATTGTTTTTAGAAAGAAAATAAAACATAAGACTTTAATAATTGTTGTTTATTTGTTAATACGGTTATTTTCTAAAAATATACTACAATGGAGTTTTGCTTTTTCTAATATTATATTATTATGTATAACAGGATTTACGGAAAAACATTCTATAAGAATTATTTCAGCTTTGATAGTAGTATTTGGTTGTATGTATTTCTTGCCATTATTTTTTAGTTTTTTACTCACGTTTGGTACAGATTTAGATGAAGAACAAGGTATGAATGATATATATGAAGATACGCACTATTACTGTGATAATAATTACGAAGTGTATTCATATTCTGCCGGAGCCATTGACAAATTTCATTATAGTATTGGTAAGCATTATGAAATTTTAAAAATTAATGGTATAATAAATATATCTTATAACGAACGAAATGAAGTATCACAAAATAAATATGAAAAATATTTAGAAACACATAACTGCAAATTAGTAGGTGATAAAAGTGGACTTAAATAAAATTTCTAACTTTATAAAAATGAAAAGAAAAGAATTAGGAATTACTCAAGATGAATTAGCAGAAAAGTTGTTTGTTACGGAAAAAGCTGTTTCAAGATGGGAAACAGGCAGAGGTACTCCTGATATTTCTTTACTTCTTCCATTATCGAAAGAATTAAATGTTGATGTGTCGGAATTATTAAACGGAGAAGAAAATAAGAAATCAAAAGATAATGTTGAACAGTTACTTGAATATAATGAAATTACAAAAAAGAACAAATTTAATATTCAGTTTAAACTTGTAGTATTCTTTTATATGTTATCAATATTATCGTTCTTATTTTATTTGAGGTTTGAGTACGATCCAAATATTGAATTAAATTATTTTATTCGACTATTCATTATGGGAATTTCTTCTGCTTTTGTAATTATTGGCAATAAAATATATGGAAATAATTATGTTGAAAAAATTGAAGATAAAAAGAAAGTAAAGAGACTTTCCCAGATAATAATATTTGTATATTATATAATATTGTTGTTTAATATGGTTATTTTTGCTAGATACAGTAGTATCAATAGTTATAATTTGATTCCTTTTAAGTCTATAATTGATGTATTTAAGGATGGAACAACATATTCAATTATTATAAATGTATTTGGTAATTTGTTGGTATTTATGCCTTTAGAATATTTCTTAATTGAAATTTTTAAAATTAATAAGTTTTCAGTTAATTTTATATTATCATTTGGTATAATCTTATTAATAGAAGTATTTCAGTTAATTTTTAAAGTTGGTGTATTAGATATTGATGATTTAATAACATGTACTTTGGGAATGATGTTATTTTATATATGCTATAATTTGTTAATTAAAAGAAATAAAGAGGTGTCAAATGAAAACTAAAATAAAAGAAATATTTAAATATAGTAAGTTTTCTGTATTAATGTGTGCAATAACTTTGCTAATAGGTATTTTGCTTTATGGCTCAAATGCAATTGGACTCCCTACTAGAGAAAAAGCAATAATTTTTTTAGCTAGTTTTATTCCGTTTTTTATATTTTTTATAATTACTATATTATCTCATCGTTTTAAAGAAAAATATAAAAATATTTTTAAACTAATATCTATTATTATAAGTTTATTCTTAGTGTTCTATTATTTGATATCATCATTTGTTTGTGTGTTATTATCTGCTACAAATCCGGTAACTGATCCTAAATATTATAATTATTACGTAACTGGAAAAAGGCTTAAAAATGTTTTTCCATCAAAAATACCATCTAATGCTAAAGATATTGAATTCTATTATGCACCGATGTTTTTTCAAAGTGGGCCAATTTATTCTTTATACTACATAGATGATAACATGACAAAAGAAAAGTTTGATAAAGAGTATAAGAATAAAGCAATATGGATTGGTCATAAGAAAGAATATACAGAAAAAAATGGACTACTTGCTAGTGCATTTATATATACTCCAGCATATTATGAAAACGAAGATGATTATACTATATATTTAATTGAAGGAAGATGTGATGATTCTGATTATTGTAATCATGTTAATTTTTTACTAGCCGCTTTTAATGAAGAAACAAATGAAGTTGTTTTCTGTTCAAAACAAAGGTAGTTAAAAAGATGATAATGAGTGTTATAACTTAAAATCATCTTTTTCTTTTGTTTTAATCTTTTTCGATTAATAATATTGATAATAGTAGAATTAAGTTTTAATGTTTCTATTGTTTTAAAATTAAGCATTTATAAATATTTTAATTTCTAGAAGAACATCTATATATGTCTTCCAAGCTAACGGTGGGTTAGATTTTGGATGTAAAAAAACTTACGACACCATAATAGGTTCGTAAGTTGTATTCATTTGGAGCCATAAAGGTTGAAGTCGGACAACCTTTAATATCTAAATCATAGGTAGTAATAAACTACTAACTGATATAAGTATACCATGAAAATAACTAAATTTAGCAAAAAATTTGATAACAATTATTAAGCAGGATAAAGAGTATGATAGCACTAGTATATTTAATGTCTTATAAATAAAGACTTTATAGTGCCATCATTTCTTATTTTGCACTTGCAAAATTGAATTAAAAATATGTAAGAACTCTACCATCCTTTTTATTTATCCCTTTTGATTAAAGGTATTATGGAACTATAATTTGTTTCCAACAGTTGGAATGTGTTTAAAAATATTGGATGACTCTTGGATGTTTTGTTAGTGATAAAATTGGCAAAAATGATGTTATAATTATATATAGAAGTGACAGGTAAATAGTAATTTGAAAGTGAGATGAAGTATTATGGAATGTATAGAATGTTATAGTGAAGATAATACTAAAAGACCACGATTAGAAAATCTTGATTGTTTAGAAAATCACGAACAATATATATGTGGAACTTGTGGTAGATGTATTTGTATAGGGGAACACCCAGAAAGACATTTGCGAAGATGGAACTTTCCTTTTAAAACACTCGGAGTAGCAAAATTATATTTAAGAACAGCAGATTATATTACTAAAAAATGTTGTGGTGCTTATGAAATAGTAAGTAAGTCAGGAAGAAAGTCATATAAAATATTTATAGATGATAAGGAAATGTTAGATTATTTAAAAAAGAATAAAGATAAAGTATGTACTAATAATAAAGCATTATTTAGTGCAAATGAATATAAAGAATTTCCTAATACTGAAATTAGAAAACTAACAAAAAAAGAATCGGAAGATTATTGGAATAAGAGGTTTTAGTAAATTACAATATATGGAGATGATTATAAATGAATAAAGAAATACTATTATTTAATATAGATAAAGTTCATACTACTGAAATGGGCATTAATAGAATTAAGAAAAATCTTAAATTAGATACTAATGATGTAGTCCAATATTGTAAAAATAAAGTTTTAGATAAAAATTGTAATATCTATAAACAAGGCAAGAATTGGTATTGTGAAATAGATAATATAATAATTACTATAAATTCATATAGTTATACAATTATAACGGCACATACCAAGAGATAAATTACAATTTAATAATTTAAAAAATTTCATTAAAAATTATTGACTCTCCCCTTAGAGTAGGTTGTATAAATAATTTGAGGAG
>CAKPDJ010000049.1 GCA_934148875.1 uncultured Bacilli bacterium | reverse complement strand
CTCTATCTGTGAAGTAGGAAACTTGGGAGGCAACTACCAAGGCGAATAAAAATTAAAATTTTTATTCTTTTGTTCTAAAAAGTTTCAAAGTGATTATGGGAATAAAACAAAATTAGATACTTTATCAAAAATAAAAATTATTGTATAATTAATGGTAGGTGATTGTATGGAAATAGAATTTCATAGTGTTAGTGAACTTAAAAATAGACTAACTCCGGCACTTAAGATAAGAAGAAAAGAATTGAAAAAACAGGGTATTAATTTAGAAGTTGATGAAATTTGGAATTATTGTGTTAATAATTATTTTAAAAAAACTACCAATTTATCACTTTCAAAGATGGTAGATTATATTTTGAATAGTGATATTGATATAGATTTAATAAAAAGTGATATTATATAATTAGTAGGTGATTATTTATGAGTAAGAAAGAACAATATACAATTGATGATTTGATAAAAAAAGCTAGTGTTTATATACCGGAAGAGGAAAATTTAGATAAGATTAGGAAGGCTTATGAATTTGCTGACGTATCTCATAAAGGTCAATTTCGTAAATCAGGTGAGCCATATATAATTCATCCCTTAAATACAGCTATAATTTTAACTACGGTTTATGCTGATACTGATACATTAATAGCAGGACTTTTACATGATACTATTGAAGACTGTGATGTTGATAAAGATGAACTTGAAGAAATGTTTGGTCCAACAGTAGCTAATTTAGTAAATGGGGTATCTAAATTAGGACGTATTAATTTTTCAACAGAAAATGAATATCTAATTGATTATTATAAGAAAATAATTGTTGGTATGAGTGAAGATGTTAGAGTTATAATAGTTAAACTTGCTGATAGATTACATAATATGAGAACTCTTTATGCACTTCCTCCAGAAAAACAGAAAAAGATAGCTAAAGAAACACTTGAAATATTAGCACCTATTGCCCATCATTTAGGTATTCATAAAATAAAAAGTGAACTGGAAGATTTATCTTTGCGTTATCTAAAACCTGATGTTTTTTATGATATTGCTGAACGTTTAGATAAAACTAAAATAGAACGTGATAATACTGTAAATGAAATGCTTAATTTAGTTAGTAGTCTTTTAACAGAACATAATATTCCTCATGAAATAAAGGGAAGAGCTAAAAGTATTTATAGTATTTATAACAAACTAAATAAGGGTAAAAAGTTTAGTGATATATATGATTTACTTGCTTTAAGAGTTTTAGTTGATACAGAACAGGAATGTTATCTAGCATTAGGTATTATTCATTCTAAGTTTAAACCTATTCCTAAACGTTTTAAAGATTATGTAGCTATGCCAAAAGCAAATATGTATCAATCACTTCATACTACTGTATTTGGAGTAGATGGTTATTTATTTGAAATTCAAATTCGTACTTATCAAATGGATGAAGTTGCAGAAAATGGTATTGCTTCACATTGGGCTTATAAAGAACACAAGGACGCTAAAGAATTAATGCAGAATACAACTGAGCAGAAACTTCAATTCTTTAAATCAATTATTGAATTAAATGAAGACAAAATGAGTAGTGAAGATTTTGTAAATAGTGTTAAAGATGAAGTGCTTAATAATAACATTTACTGTTTTACGCCTAAGGGTGATATTATTGAATTACCTAATGGTGCTACTCCAATTGATTTTGCTTATAAAGTTCATACTAGAGTTGGAGAAACTATGGTAGGAGCGATAGTTAATAATAGTATTGTGCCACTTGATTATAAATTAAAAAACAATGATATCGTTAAAATAAATACTTCTAAAAATTCAAAAGGACCTTCACAAGAATGGTTAAATATTGTTAAATCTACTCAAACTAAAAATAAAATTAGAGCTTTCTTTTCTAAAAATGAAAAAGATATTTATATAGAACGTGGTAGGGAATCATTAGAAAAGGAATTACGAAAGAGAAAAATAAGTTTTAGCGATTTTCTAAGTGGTAATAATATTAATACTATATTTAAAGAACTTAAAATAGATTCTCAAGATGATTTATATTTAGAAATTGGTAATGGTAAATATAATGCTACAACTGTTATAAATATTATATATAAAAAAGAGGAAGAACCTAAGCCAGTTAAAAAGACAGTAGTAAAACAAGTTGATAGTAATTCTGATGTAGTAGTTGCAGGAATAGATAAAGTAAAGGTTAATTTAGCTAATTGTTGTAATCCTATCCCTGGAGATGAAATAATAGGATATATTACGAAGGGTAATGGTATTAGTGTTCATCGTAAGGAATGTCATAATTTGGAATTTTTAGATAATCGTACGGTTAGTGTTTCATGGAGTAATAATACTAAGGACAAATATGAATCTTCAATATTAATTCATACTGAAGATAAAAGTAATAACTTGATTGAAGTAATTCAAAAACTTGGTATGTTTGATATTCACATTGAGCGTTTTATTACACTTAGACAAAAAGAAGAAATGATATATGAAGTTGATTTGTTTGTTAAAAATATAGATTATTTAAATAAAGTATTTCGTGAAATCGAAAAATTGAGTTATGTTACTAAAGTAGAGAGGTTAATGAGATGAGAGTGTTAGTACAAAGAAGTAAGGAAGCTAGTTGTACCGTTAATGGTAATGTGACGGGAAAAATTGCTAGTGGTTTGGTTTTATTTGTTGGTTTTACTTCTGGTGATACGATAGAGAAAATTCAGTATTTAGTACATAAAATTGTTAATCTTAGAATTTTTGATGATGAAAATAATATAATGAATAAAAGTATATTAGAAACTGATAATAAAGAAGTGTTATCTATTTCTCAATTTACTTTATATGCTGATACTAAAAAAGGAAATAGACCTAGTTATATTAATGCTTTAAATGGTGAGGAAGCAATTAAATTGTATAATTTATTTAATGAAGAATTATCTAAGTATGTCAGGGTTCAGACAGGAGTGTTTGGGGCGGATATGAAAATAAATTTAATAAATGATGGACCAATTACTATTTGGTTGGAAAGGGAGTAGCATATGGAAAATAAAATAAATTATCGCTTGGTTAATTTTTTGCTACTTATGGCTATTATATATATTATTATAGCTACTAGTGGTTATTGGGGTGGTATTCTTTTAAAAATATTTAATATTTTGGTTCCTTTCTTTTTAGCTTTTGTTTTGGCTTATGTTTTAAATCCTTTTGTTAAGAAACTTGAAGAAAAGGGAATAAGAAGAAATTTAGCGTTAGTTTTAGTTGTTTTAATTGTACTGGGATTATTAGTTGGTCTTATGTGGGTAACTTTACCAGCTATATATGATCAACTTATAGCATTTTCAAAAACTGTTACTAAAGTAATAGGTGATGTGTCATTCCGATTTGATTTAAATCTTGGTGATTTTGAAACAACTGTTGTTGATGCACTAAATCAAATGATAAAAGATTTGGGTAGTTATATTTCTACTGGTACTATTGATATTCTAGGAAAAAGTGTTAACTTTTTAGCCAATGCTATTATTGTGTTTATGGTTGGAATTTATTTCTTAGTAGATATGGATAAAATTCGTGCTTTTATTAAAAAAAGTCTTAAGTCACATAAAAAAGAATATCAATATGTCAAAACTATTGATAATGAAATGGGAAATTATTTACATGGTCTTTCTATATTTATGTTAGTACAGTTAATTGAATACTCTTTACTTTTTAGATTGGTTGGTCATCCTAGTTGGTTACTTTTGGGAATACTTGCTTGTGTTACTACCGTTATTCCGTATTTTGGTGGAATATTTACTAATATAATAGCTGTTTTAACAGCTAGTGTTATATCAACTAAATTATTTATTTTAACATTACTTATAACATTAATTTTTCCTAATATTGATGGTTATGTTATATCACCTCATATATATGGAAGAACAAATAATATTAATCCTCTGTTAGTTATTTTTACAGCTGGAGTTTGTAGTAGTATTTTTGGAATATGGGGTATTATGATTGGACTTCCATCATATTTAATAATTCGTGCTACTTGGAAATTTTTTAATCAAGATATTATGGATAAAATTGAAGATTTTAAAGAAGAAAAGAGTAAGTAATTATTTTAAAAGTATTATCATAAAGTTGTATTAGAAGTTTTGATTTTTCTTGACAATAATCGACATAAACTGTAATCTATAATAGAGAGGAGTGAGAAAATGTTTTGTGGTGAATGTGGAGCTAAAAATGATAGTGATGCTTTATTTTGCGCAGAGTGTGGTAAGCCGTTAGCACATGAAGAAAATAACGCAGAGGTATCTAAGCAACCAAAAGAAAAAAAGCCAATGTCTAAAAAGAATAAAATTATAATTGCCGTAGTTGCAGCTATAGTTTTAGTATTAGGAATTGGATATAAGGTTGGTAGCGATCTTACTAGTCCTGAAAAAGTAGCTAAGGATTATATTCAAGCAACTATTGATATGAATGGGGATAAATTATACAAGTATATTGGTATAGAAGGGGATACTACTTTTGCTTCTAAGAAAGTATTTACTGAAATGATAAAATCTAGTGATAATAAATCGGATGTTGTTAATTTCAGAATTATTGATGTTAAATATGGTGATGGAGAATTAAGTGCTGTAATAACTTTTAAGTATACAACTAAAAATAGTACTTATGAGAAAACAGATACTGTTTCTTTAGCTAAACAAAGTGGTAAAAAGTATTTACTTTTTGATGATTGGAAAGTTAGCGATTTATCAGGTGATAGTTTGTTAGTAGAAAACTTTACAGTTAAAGTTACTAAGGGTGCTAAACTTACTTTTGGTGGTATTGAAGTAGCTGATAAGTATTTAGATAAAGAGAAGTCAACTACTAGTTTAGATGTATATGTTTTACCTGCAGTATTTAAAACTAGTACTACTATTAAGGCAGTTTTAACTAACGGTTTAGAAGTTGAAGAGAAGGTAACACCTTCAAGTTATCGTGATTCTTGTACAATAGAATTTGATGAAGATAGTTTATCTACTGCTACTAAAGATAAACTTATTGATAAAACTAAACAAGCTTTAACTACTGTTTATACTAGTGCGATAGCTAAGAAAGAATTTAGTGAAATAAAATCTAATTTTGAACATAATGGATTAGATCTTACAAAACTTGAAACTAGTTATAAGAAATTTGTAACAAATTTAAGTGGAAGATCACGTGTTTTGGCTTCAATTGAATTTACTGATATGTCTATTTATGATGTAAGTCTTACTACTGATGGATATATTAAAGTTGAAGTAAGAGCAAGTTTCAATTATTCAACTAAATCTACATCTTCTGATGGTGAAGAAACTACAGATGAAGATAATGATTATAAATATATGACTGTTACATATACTTATGATAATGGTGAATATTATTTAGTTGATATGGATAAGTTACAATATTATTTTTATTAAAATGAAAAAGGAGAATTAATATGGCAAAATTTTGTACAAAGTGTGGAAAACAATTAGAGGAAGGTCAAGTATGTGACTGTCAAAATAATGTTGCAGTTAGTCAAACAGTTGCTACTACATCAAACACTTCTTCTAAAATTGATATTAAAGAAAGTTTAATGGATTGTGTTAATGTTTTTAAAAAGATTTTTACTAAACCAGTAGAGGCAATTAAAGAATTCGTTTGTGATAATAAATTTATCGCTGGAATTATTATGATAGTAGTAGCCGCTATTTCAGCTGGTGTATATAAAATTGCTACTTTAAAGAATATGTATTCAGCTAGCAATGCTAATTCTTTTAACCTAGGTGATTTTTCAGATTTATTGAATAGTGCATTATCTGGTGGTAGTATTGCTGCTAAACCAGCATATTTTAAAGAATTTTTAAATACTTTTGCTATAAGCTTAGTAGAATATGGATTAATAGTTTTGTTAGGTTATTTAATTGTTTCTAAAATTTTAAAAGGAGTAACAACTTGGAAACAAATGATTGCTGCTGTTGCTGTTAGTTTATCTGTTGTTTTAACTGCTAATTTGATTAATTCAGTATTAGTATTTATTAATGGAGATTTTATTGGAAACATTAGATCTTATATTACTTCATTTGCTTCTATTCTAAGTATGTTAATACTTTATAAATCAGTAGATGAAGTATCTCAAATAGATAAGAATAAAGTATTTATGTCTGTTGCTTCTATGTCAGTATTTGCTACTGTAATTATAGATGTAGCTAAGAAAATCTTTAAATAATATTTTTTAAATTAAAGTTGTTAGAACCGGGTTTTAAAATCTATATGATAGAATTTAGAATCTGGTTTTTATTTTTAATGTTGCATTAATAGATAATTTATATTATAATTAGTCCAATTAAGGAGTGGTTCTATGTCAATTATTAAGCAAAAAGAAAAAGGATTGTTGATTGTTGTTAGTGGTCCAAGTGGTGCTGGTAAAGATACTATAATTAATGAAGTTATAAAAAGAAAAAATATTAATGCTTGGATATCTATTTCAATGACGTCTAGGTTACCACGTGGAAATGAAGAAAATGGTAAGGAATATTTTTTTGTTACTAAAGAGGAATTTGAAGATAATATCAAAAAAGGTAACTTTTTAGAGTACGCAGAATATAATGGCAATTATTATGGCACACCTAAACATAAGATTGATGAATATTTAAATAAAGGAATTGATGTTATTTTAATAATTGAAATTCAAGGAGCTTTGCAAATAAAAGAGTTAATACCTGAAGCACTATTTATTTTTATAATGCCACCTTCTATGGAAGAATTAAAGGAAAGATTAATAGCTCGTGGTACTGATACAAATGATAAGATTATTTCTCGCTTTAAAACAGCTTATCAAGAAATAAATGAAGTGACTAAATATAATTATGTAGTAGTAAATGATGTATTAGAAAATGCTGTAGAAAAAGTATCATCAATTTTAATATCAGAAAAATGTAGAGTAGATAGAATAGAAGAAGTGTTTTTGAATAATAACGAGGAATTACTGCACGAGGGATTAATAGATAATAAAGAATTTAAGAACTAAATAAAAGACTGTTAAAATATAACAGTCTTTAATATTCTTCCGGTATTAGCAAAATTTAATTTAGCAACTTCTTTTAATTTATCTTTTCCATATTTATCAACTATTTCTTGACCAATCGTATCAACTTGTGGTCCGGCACCTTTAGGAAGAGGTACATGTAGGGAATCAGCTAACTTATCAAATTCTTTTAGGAAAATATATCTACTTATAACACTACTACATGCAACAGCTAGATTTTTATCTTCAGCTTTAGTCATAAAAGTAATTCCTCTTTGAATTTCTGTTGATTCTTTAATATAATCGTAATATCTATTTTCTTTAGCAAATTCATCAACAATAATATAATCATAACTTTCTTTTGTAGATTGCACCATTTGATATAAGGCTTTATTATGCATAATAGCTTTAATTTTATTCATGTTGTTATCGTTTCCATGTTTTTCGTTGTATTCAATATTGGTTAAAATGATGCTTTTATAAGAAATTTTTTTAGCTACTTTTGGTGCGATTTCTAATATTTTTTCATCTGTTAATTTTTTTGAATCTTTAATACCCAATTCTTCTAAATAAGGTATATCTGTTTCTTTTACATAACTAGCTGTAACTACTATAGGTCCAAAATAATCTCCAGTTCCTACCTCATCAGATCCTATCGAAGAACAGTAATAATATTTTTTTTCTTTTTCTTTTATTTCTTTAGAATCTTTTTTACTTTGACCGTCCATTTCTAGCCACATACTACTATCAACATCTGCAGTAGTACCTTGGAACATAATTTTACCACTTTCATACATGGTAATTACTGTGTCACCATCTTGGGCTTGAAATACTACATAAGGGATAACTTTATCTCTTTTTTTGTCTTCATAATATTTAATCATTTTTTCTCTTGTTTTTTCACTAACGCGTATAACTGAGTTCATATAATTTCACCTTTTTTCTAAATTCTAAATATATTATACAGAAAAAGTATGAAATATTCTAGTTTGTTTTGCAAAATAAAGAAAACTATTGTATAATATAAAGCCAATCAGTGGTGATAGTTATGAAAATAGTTAATAATGTTTTAGTAAAAGTTAATGATGAAGATATTAAAGATGGTACATTTATAATACCTGATGGGGTAACTAGTATAGGTGAGTGTGCATTTCGCGATTGTTGTTTATTAAAAACAATAACTATTCCAGAAAGTGTAACTAGTATAGGTAGAGGTGCATTTTATAATTGTTACGCATTAAAAACAATAGTTATTCCAGAAGGTGTAACTAGTATAGATGAACATGCATTTTTATTTTGTAATTCGTTAAAATCAATAATTATCCCAGAAAGTGTGACTAGTATAGGCGACCGTGCATTTTCTAATTGTGAAGCACTAGAAACAATAATTTTGCCAGATGGTTTAACTAGTATAGGTAAAAATGCATTTTATAATTGTTACGCATTAAAAACAATAACTTTGCCAGATGGTTTAACTAGTATAGGTAAATATGCATTTTATCGTTGTTACACATTAAAAACAATAACTATTCCAGAAGGTGTTACTAGTATAGGTGAATATACATTTTCTGATTGCATTTCATTAAAAACAATAACTATTCCAGAAGGTGTAACTAATATAGGCAAATATACATTTTCTGGTTGTTGTTTATTAGAAACAATAACTTTACCAGATAGTTTAACTAATATGGGTAAAGGTGCATTTTGTGATTGTGATTCTTTAAATCAATTGATTACTCCATATGGAAGCATTGAAACGGGAAATTATGATGTTATACGATCTTATCTATATTTGTATGCTAATTATATTTTAAAAGACAAATATTCTGATTTTAATCAGTTTGTGGGAAATGATTACATAAACAGAATAATTAATACTGACTTATTATATGAACAGGATGCAGTTATTAAATTTAAGAATTTATTCTATAAATTACGTAAAAGTTTTGATATTCCGCGTCATTTTTTTGAAACTTTATCTTTAGAAGAAACAGAAAAATTTGATTATAAAATTTGGAATAAAATTAAAAAATTGGTAGATACTGATAATATTGAAATGGCAGAAGCCGTTAGTGAAATGATAGCTATCTTTGGATTATTTGAAAATGATAATGGTGCTAGAGATAGACTTCAGGATTATATAGATTTCATTAATAATAAGAATGTAGTATTCACTGCTAATATTATTCCTGATTATACAGAATTAGTTAATTATACATATTACCAATTAAAGTCTGGTGTTATTATTCCAGAGGAATTTAATATTGATTTGACTAGTACTTTAACAGAAAACGAAATGAAAAATGTTAAAAGATTAACTGGCAATTATGGTAAGAGAATTAATGATTTTGTAAAAGAAAATTATGAAACTATTCATACCGTTGGTTATAAATTAGTAAAAGATATTATATTTTATCAAGTAGGCAGTTACGTTAATTATTTAACATTACATAGGATGTTTGATGGTTGTTTCAAGAAATTTGATGCTGATTTTTATAGTTTCTTTATGAGATATATAGATACAATTTTAAAAAATGAAGTATACCAAAGAAGAATAAAGGATATTCAAAAGAATTTTCAAAGTATAAAGGCTTATTATGGGCTTCATGCTGGTACAGATGAAATTACATTAAAGCA